>NZ_JBMDWU010000083.1:0-4860 GCF_048594385.1 Micromonospora sp.
CCGATGTTCGACTTCAGTGAGCCGAGGTACAGCGGACGATCCGCCGAGTGCTCCCGACCGTACGTCGCCAACAACGCCTGCGCCTCGATCGGATCACCCAACCGCGTCCCCGTACCATGCGCCTCCACCACATCCACATCACCCGCCGACAAACCACCACTCGCCAACGCCTGACGAATCACCCGCTCCTGCGACGGACCATGCGGCGCCGTCAACCCATTCGACGCACCATCCTGATTAACCGCACTACCCCGCACCACCGCCAACACCCGATGACCATTACGCCGCGCATCCGACAACCGCTCCAACACCACCACACCGACACCCTCACCCCACCCCGTACCGTCGGCAGAGGACGAGAACGCCTTGCACCGGCCGTCGGGGGACAGGCCCCGTTGGCGGGAGAACTCGACGAACATGCCGGGCGTCGCCATCACCGACACCCCGCCCGCCAGTGCCAGCGACACCTCACCCGCGCGCAGCGCCCCCACCGCCTGGTGCAACGCCACGAGCGACGACGAGCACGCCGTGTCCACCGTCACCGCCGGGCCCTGCAACCCCAGCGCGTAGGCCACCCGACCGGAGATGACGCTGGTGGAGCGGCCGGTGAGCCGCAGCCCGTCCAGCCCCTCGGACACCTGGTGCAACGGGGAGCCGTAGTCCTGGGCGAGCGCGCCGACGAAGACGCCCGTCGCCGATCCGTTCAGTGCCGCCGGCACGATGCCGGCCCGCTCCAGCGCCTCCCACGAGGTCTCCAGCAGCAGCCGCTGCTGCGGGTCCATCGCCAGCGCCTCGCGGGGGGAGATGCCGAAGAATCCGGCGTCGAACTCCCCCGCCTCGTGCAGGAACCCGCCGTCGAGCACGTAGCTCTTGCCGGGCCGGTCCGGGTCGGGGTCGAAGAGGTCGGCGAGGTCCCAGCCACGGTCGTTGGGGGGTTCGCCGATCGCGTCGCCGTCGGTGGTCAGCAACTCCCACAGCTCGTCCGGCGAACCGACGCCGCCGGGCAGCCGGCAGGCCATGCCGACGATCGCGATGTGGTCGTCGTCGGTCGCGGTCCGCGTGGGTGGCGGGGCGTCCGTCACCGCCGGCCGGGCACCGAGCAGTTCGTCCCTGAGGTACGCCGCCACGGCGGTCGGTGTGGGGTGCTCGAACACCATCGTGGCGGAGAGCCGGACACCGGTCGCCGCGTTCAGCCGGTTGCGCAGCTCCACCGAGGACAGCGAGTCGAAGCCGAGATCCTTGAACTTCGCCTGGGCCGGGACCTGGGCGGCCGAGGTGTGGCCGAGCACCGCGGCGGCGGTCTGCCGGACCAGCTCGATCAGCAGCTGGTCGCATTCCGCGGCCGGCAGCGCGACGAGTTGCTCGGCCAGGGCGTTGCCGGTGACGCGGGCCGCCGCGACCCGGCGCTCGCGCCGGCCCACCAGAGCGGTGAGCAGCTCCGGGACGGCACCGGCCGCCGGCGAGCGCAGGGCGTCGAGGGCGAGCCGGGCCGGGACGGCCGTCGGCCGGTCGGCGGTGATCGCGGCGTCGAACAGGGCGAGGCCGTCCTCGACGGTCAGCGGGGCCAGCCCGAGCCGGCCGATCCGGGCGACGTCGACGTCACTGAGCTGACCGGTCATCTCACTGCGCTGGTCCCAGAAGCCCCAGGCCAGGGCGGTCGCCGGTAGTCCCTCGGCGCGCCGGGCGTTGGCCAGTTCGTCCAGGAACACGTTCGCCGCCGCGTAGTTGGCCTGGCTGGCGTTCCCGAGCAGACCCATGATCGAGGAGAAGAGGACGAAGCCGGCCAGGTCGCGGTGGCGGGTGGACTCGTGCAGGTGCCACGCGGCGTCGGCCTTGGCCCGTAGCACCGTCTCGACGCGCGCGTCGGTCAGCGCGGGCAGCAGCGCGTCGTCGAGGACCCCGGCGGTGTGCACCACGGCCGTCAGCGGGTGCGCCGTCGGGACGCCGTCCAGCAGGGCGTCCAGGGCGGCCCGGTCGGCGACGTCGACGGCGGCGACCTCGACCGTCGCGCCGAGGCCGGTCAGTTCGCCGACCAACTCGGGTACGCCAGGGGCCGCCGTTCCCCGGCGGCTGGCCAGCAGCAGGTGCCGCATCCCGTGCCGGGTGACCAGGTGCCGGGCGAGCAGGCCGCCGAGCGTGCCGGTGCCGCCGGTGATCAGGACGGTCCCGTCGGGGTCCCATCCGGCCGGTACGGTCAGCACCGCCTTGCCGACCTGGCGGGCCTGGCTGAGCTGGCGGAACGCGTCGGCGGCGGAGCGGACGTCCCAGCATCTCGTCGGCAGGTGGGTCAGCGCGCCCCGGGCGAAGAGCGCGACGATCTCGGTGAGGATGCGCCGGATCAGCTCCGGGTCCCGGCGACCGATCTCGATCAGGTCGAACGCCTGGTAGCGGCGACCGGGGTGGTCCACGGCGACCCGGTCGGGGTCACGCAGGTCGGTTTTGCCCATCTCGACGAACCGGCCGCCGTCGGCGAGCAGTCGCAGTGACGCGTCGAGCAGGTCACCGGCCAGGCTGTTCAACACGACGTCGACGCCGCCCGGGGTGGCGAGCCGGAAGGTCTCCTCGAACCCGTCGGTACGCGAGGAGGCGATCCGGTCGGCGGGCACGCCGAGGGCCCGTACCGCCTCCCACTTGGCGGGGCTGGCCGTGGCGTACACCGTTGCGCCGAGGTGGTGGGCGAGCTGCACGGCGGCCATGCCGACGCCACCGGCGGCGGCGTGGATCAGCACCGACTCACCGGCGCGCAGGCCGGCCTGGTGGACGAGCCCGTAGTAGGCGGTGGCGAAGACGATCGGCACCGCGGCGGCCTGGGCGTACGACCAGCCGGCCGGGATCGGCACGAGCAGCCGGTGGTCCACGGTGGCGGTGCCGGCGAACGACTCGGCCACCATGCCCATCACCCGGTCCCCGGGCCGCAGGTCGGTGACCGCTGCACCGGTCTCGGTCACCACGCCGGCACCTTCGATGCCCATCCGGGCCTCGCCGGGGTAGACGCCGAGGGCGATGAGGACGTCGCGGAAGTTCAGGCCGGCGGCCCGTACCGCGATCCGGACCTCGTGCGGGGCGAGGGCGGCCGGCCCGGTGGCCGGGATCTGCCCGGCGACGACGGCGAGACCGTCCACGCTGCCCGATCCGGTGCCGTCCAGTCGCCAGTCGCCACCGGACACCGGCGCGACGCCGGGGGTCACCGGGGCGAGCCGGGGCACCCTCAGCTCACCGTTGCGGACGGCCAGCTCGGAGCGGTCGGCGGCGAGGGCGGCCGGCAGCACGGTCAGCGAGCGGGGGTCGTCGTCCAGGTCGAGCAGGAGGAACCGGCCCGGGTTCTCGGTCCGCGCCGAGCGCAGCAGCCCCCATGCGGTGGCGTGGGCAGGCGAGGACGCGGTGGTGCCCGCGTCGGTGGTGATCGCGTGCCGGCTCACCACGGCGAGCCGGGCGTCGGCCAGCTGCTCGGTGGCGAGCCAGTCCTGGGCCAGGGTGAGCGCCCACCGGGCGGCGGCGTGCGCCCCCGTGATCGCCGGGCCGTGCGGGGCGTCGGGCAGGGTCACCACGACGACGTCGACCTGCCGTCCGGCGGCTGCCAGGGCGGACAGGTCGGGGTGACGCTCGACGTCGGGCAGGACGCTGCCGAGATCGAGCGGGTCCGGCCCGAGCAGCGCGTACCGCAGGGTGGACGACGCGGCGGTGACCCCGGCGGGCTCGGCGACCCAGTCGAGGCCGTAGAGCGGGGGCGTGTCCTGTCGGGCGGCGCCGAGCCGGGCCGGGTCGACCTCGCGGAAGGTCAACGACTCGACGGTGAGCACCGGCTGGCCGGCGCCGTCGACGGCGGTCAGGGTGATCGCGCCGGTGGCCGTCGGCCGCAGCGACAGCCGCAGCATCGACGCCCCGGCGGCGGCGAGCGTGACGCCCTGCCAGGCGAACGGCAGCCGCAGGTCGTGCCGGCCGGCCAGCCGGTCACGGACGAGCATCGCGTGCAGCGCCGCGTCCAGCAGTGCCGGGTGCAGGCCGAAGCGGGCGGCGTCGGTGTGGGCCGCTTCCGGGAGCGACACGTCGGCGAAGACCTCGTCGCCGGACTGCCACATCGCGGTCAGTCCCCGGAAGGTGGGGCCGTAGCGGTATCCGCCGTCGGCCAGTTCGTCGTACGCGTCGCGGACGTCCACGGGGGTGGCACCCCGGGGCGGCCACTGCGCGGAGGGGGCCGGCAGGTCGGGGTCGGTCACGGTGGGGGACAGCGTGCCGGTGGCGTGGCAGGTCCAGGCGGTGCCGAAGTCGACGTCGGCGGCCCGGGAGTGGATGCTCACCTCGCGGCGACCGTCCCCGGCCGGCTCGTCGATCTCCACCCGGACGTGCACCGGCGCGCGGTCCGTCAGCACCAGGGGCGCCTGGAGGGTCAGTTCGTCGACGTGGTCGCAGCCGACCTCGTCGCCGGCGCGCAGCGCCATCTCGACGAACGCGGTGCCGGGCAGCAGCACGGTGTCGCCGACGGCGTGGTCGGCCAGCCAGGGTTGGGCGGCGAGGGAGAGTGTGCCGGTGAGGCCGGTGACGGCGCTGCCGGCGAGTTCGACGACCGCGCCGAGCAGGGGGTGGGTGACGGCGGTCAGGCCGGCGTGCGAGACGTCGGCCCCGCCGGGTGCGGTCGGGTTCAGCCAGTAGTGGCGGCCCTGGAAGGGGTAGGTGGGTAGGTCGACCCGGGCAGCCTCCGGCACCACCCGCTCCCAATCCACCCCCACCCCCGACACAAACGCCTCACCCAACGACAACAACACCCGACCCACACCACCCTCACCCCGACGCAACGTCGGCACCACCACACCACCCGAACCCAACACCTCCAACGACTCCCGCAAACCCACCGACAACACC
>NZ_JBMDWU010000084.1:0-15542 GCF_048594385.1 Micromonospora sp.
CGGCGGGTCGACCCGACCGTCGGCGTCGGTGAGCGACGGCCAGCGCAGTCCGTCCAGATCCTCCCAGCCGAGCACCAGGTCGAGCCCGCCGCCGAGCGGGTCCGCGTCGACCAGCAGGGTCCGCAGCTGGGCGCGGGCGGCGGTGACGGCCAGGCCACCCGCGAGGACGCTCGCCCCGGCCCCTCCCCGGCCGCCGAGCACGGCGACCGTCCGGGCCGGGGCCGCCGGTTCGCCGCCGGGCGCGCACTCGGTGAACCGGTCGACCAGCCATGGTTCGGCGGCGGGCAGGGTGGCGACGTGCTCGGCACCGATCAACTCGGCGATCTCCCAGCCCGGGTCGAGTTCCCCCGACCGTCCGACCAGCACCGTCCGGGGCCGTCGGGGCAACCGGGCCCGCAGGCAGGCCTGGGCCTGGTCACTGCCGATGAGGACCAGGGGCGCGGGGAGCCAACGGGACCGGGCGGCGGCCGGATCGGCAGCCACCTCCACCTCGGTGCCGCCCGCCGCGGCGAGCCGCAGCAACTCGTCGAGGAGGTCGCCGTCTGAGGTGACCAGCAGCGGCAGTCGTCGGTACGGCGGAAGGGAGGTACGGGGTGGCATCACGGCCTCCAGCGCTCGGGGTTGCTGGGACAGACCCTGCGCCGTCGTCGCCGGTGCGCGCCGCCGATGCCGCCTCACCTGTGGACGACGGGGCGGCCTGTGGACAACCCCCGCCACCGTCGGTGATCTGTTATGCGGCCCCGGTGGCGGGATGGCGGGTCATGCTGGTCGTCGGGGTGTCCCGGTCAGCCGTTCGACGTCTCCGTCGACCCGGCAGGAGGGGGTGACCTGCACCGGAGGCATGTCCAGCGCACCGCCCGGAGCGCCGGGACGACCGAACGACGCCGGCGGCAGCGGGACCGTCCGGGTGAAGAACGCGAAAAAATGTCCCGTTCACCCCGCCGGAGTGATTGACGGCATACCGCCTCGTACGCCGATAATCGTGACCGCCACCGCGAAGGTGGCATCCGCCGCTCTCGGAAACGGGGCCATGGCCGACTCATCCGACGACACACCCCCCACCCTGCGCATCGGTGGCTGGCTGCCGGCACCCCGGTACCGCCAGACGCTGCCGCCCTACCTCGTCCCCCCGGCCGGTCGGCATCTGATCGACGTCCCGGCGTCCGGGTCACCGGGCAACCCGTTGCCGTCCCCCGTGCACGCCGTCGAGCCCGCCGGCATCGGACGGACCCTGCTGTTGGCCGGAGTGGCGTTCGGCCTCGTCACCAGCCTCGTCCTGGCGCTGTCGCCGTTGTGGTCCGGGCCGAAGCGGAACGACGCCGCCCTCCCGATGACACCCTCGTGGGTCGCCGACCGCCCGGATCTCGCGGCCGTGGAGAGCCCCACCCCGGTCGCCGACTACTCGCCCGCCCCGGCCTCGATGGCCACCCGCGCCGCGACCCCGGCCGCACCGCCGCCGGCACCGCCCCGTCAGCCACACCAACCCGCCACGGGTACGACGTCCCGTCCCGCCGCGACCACCACGCCACCCCGGCCGACCCCGACGACCGCCGCGCCCCGCCCCACGCCGAAGCCGCCGACGAACCCGCCCGAACCGGCCGAGTTGACCCCGCTGCCGGGCTGGCAGGAACACTCGCTGCGGTCCACTTCGAACGGCCCCTCGACGTACGTCGAGTTCGTCAACGCCCGTAGTTCGCGGGTCGTCGTCTACTGGCTCGACCACCAGGGGCAGCGCCGTCAGTACAAGGTGCTCGACGCGGGCCGGTCCTACCGCCAGCAGACGTACGTGGGGCACCCGTGGGTGGTCACCGACCGGCACGGCCGGGCCCTGGCCTGCTTCCTGCCCGCCCGGACCACGATGCGGGCGGTCGTGCGGTAGCCAGGCCTGCTCCCACATCCCCTTATGGACGGCCGCCGAGCAGGGACTCTTCAGTTGAGCGGGTGTCAGCCACCCGACAGACAAATCGCGGGCCTTGTGCTATGCCGCCGCACGCGGGATGCTTGACCGGTCGATCGGCACAGCGCCGCCACAGCACAGCGGCGCCCGGCTGCAACCGGACGCCGCATTCGACTCGACCGCGTGCAACGGAAGGAGTCGGCTTGACTGTAACCCGTCGGGGCCGGGACTTTGAAGGGCCGGACAGCGGGGACGACGAGGGCCACGGCCACGTCGTCCCGGCGTACGCGCCGGAGCCCGACCGCGCACCCATCGTCGCCGGATTCGCCACCACCACCGGACCGGCAATTCGCTAGCGAAGCAGCCCCGTGCCCCGTTCCCGCGACAGGGACGGGGCTGTTTTCATCCGGTCGACCGGCCACGCACGGATATTTGCCGTCGACCAGCCACCCGGAGTCCTCGTGAAAAGGGACGACCCCCGTCGGGGGGAGACGGGGGTCGTCGAATGGTTCGGCTCCGGGGGGGTTGAGCCGAACCGGCCCGGCGGTCACGGGGGGTGCGACCGCCGAGGGTCTCTCAGCTTTCCGGTACATGAATCGTTGTCGTGGGGACAAGTCTGCCCGAGCGGACTGTTCACGTCGAGTGCTGTCGACCCCACTCATTGCGAAATTATGATCGGAGCGTGTGACTGCGATCACGTTGAGCATTCGCGGCCGGAGTGCTCCCGCAGGTCGAGGGGGTATTCACCCCAGGGCACCCGCCGACCCCGGAGCATCGGACTAGACTTGCGCGCCGTGGGCCGAAGTGCCGCTTTTTTCGATCTGGACAAGACCGTCATCGCCAAGTCGAGCGCCTTGGCATTCGGTCGGCCGTTCTACCGGGACGGGCTGATCACGCGACGGGACGTCGTGAAGTCGGCGTACGCGCAGCTGATGTTCCGGCTGGGCGGCACCGACGAGCAGACCATGGCCAGGACCAGGGATTACCTCGCCGCACTCTGCAAGGGTTGGCGGGTGGAACAGGTCCGTCAGATCGTCGCGGAGACGCTCCACGAGCTGATCAACCCCTACGTGTACGCCGAGGCCGCCGCGCTGATCGAGGAGCACCAGGCGGCCGGCCGGGACGTCGTGCTGGTCTCCGCCTCCGGTGAGGAGATGGTCCGGCCGATCGGCGCACTGCTCGGGGTGACCGACGTGATCGCCACCCGGATGAGCGTGCAGGACGGCCGCTACAGCGGCGAGGTGGAGTTCTACGCGGCCGGTCCGAGCAAGGTCGAGGCGGTCAACGAGCTGGCCGCCGTCCGGGGTTACGACCTGGCCGACTCGTACGCCTACTCCGACTCGTACAGTGACCGGCCGTTGCTGGAGTGCGTGGGGCATCCGAGCGTGGTGAACCCGGACCGGGCACTGCGCCGGCTCGCGGTGGAGAACGCCTGGCCGGTGCTGGAGTTCCGGCACCCGATCCCGCTGGGCCGGCGGCTGCGGGAGCGCCCGGCCGTCCCGGTGGCCGCGGCGGCGCTCGGCGTCGGCGTCGGGGTGGCGATCGGCATCGCCTGGTACGGCCGGCACCGCCGCACCCGCGCCGTCCAGGCCGCCTGACGCCCCCGCCCCTTCGGGCCTCCTGACCCACCGCGACCGACTCCGACCCTTCGGCACGCCTCCCGCTCACCGCGACCGGCTCCGGTCCCTCGGCCTCCTGACCCACCGCGACCAACCCGGGGCCACCCGGCACACCTCCTGCGTACCCCCCGATTGAGCGATCGCTCAAATCGCCTATGCTCGCTTTTGAGCATGTGCTCAAAATTGGGAGGTAGCGATGAACGAGCAGGATCAACCGCCCCGCCGGACCGCCGCGAACTGGGTGCTCGCCGGCCTGATCTCGGCCTTCGGCATGATCGTGTTCGTCGCCACCGTGCTCGACGGGCGGGCCGACAGCGCCCTGCTCTTCGTGCTGCTCCCGACGGCCCTCGCCGCCACCCTCGCCCTGCTGCCCGGCCGCACCGCGCACGGCCGGGTCTTCGTGATCACCACGATCGCTCTGCTGCTGGCGGCGGTCGCGCTGCACGAGGGGGCGATCTGCGTCATCCTCGCCGCCCCACTTGTCTACGCGGTGTCCCACGGGACCACCGCCCTGATCCGCGCGCGGCGCGACGCCTCCCGCCCGTACGCCGTCATCGCGGTGCCGTTGCTGCTCCTGCCGGGGCTGGAGGGCAGCGGACCGGCACCCCGGATCGCACCCGACCAGTCCGTCGAGGTGGTCCGGGTGGTGGCCCTGCCGGCCGACCAGGTGGCCGCCCGGCTCGCCGCCGGCCCCCGCCCCGTACCGGTGCGCTCGGTCCCGCTGCGGCTGCTCGGTGTGCCCACGCCCGGCCAGGTCAGCGGGGACGGGCTCGACCCGGGCGACAAGTGGATGTTCGGCTACCACGGCAGCGCACACGGCCCCGGTGGTCACCTCCTCGCCGAGGTGGAGACGGTGGGGGTGCAGCGGGTCGGGTTCCGGTTCGTCGAGGACAGTTCGATCACCGCGCGCTGGTTCCGGTGGCGGCACGCCACGCTGAGCTGGCGGGCCGTCGACGGGCGGCACACCGAGGTGCGCATCCGGGTGGGCTACACCCGGGGGCTCGACCCCTCCTGGTACTTCGGGCCGATCCAGCAGGTCCTGCTCGGCGCGGGAACGGGACACCTGCTGGACATGATGGCGCTGCGATGATCGTCGCCCGCTACCTCAGCCTGGCGGTGCCGTTGCTGGCCCTGCTCGCCGCCGCCCGGGTCGACCGGAGCCGCGCCGGGCGGGCGGGGGCGCTGCTGGCCTTCCTCGCCACCGGCATCGGCATCGCCGCCCTCGACGAGGTGGCCCGGCGCACCGGCTGGTACACGTTCACCCCGGTCCAAGGAAGCTACCGGGGCATGCCGGTCGACCTGTGGATCGGCTGGGCCGTGCTCTGGGGCCCGCTGCCCGTGCTGCTGCGCCGGAGCCTCCCGTTGCCGGTGGCGCTGGGCCTGCTGCTCTGGGTCGACGCGGTGGCCATGCCCGCGCTGCACCCGCTGGTCCGGCTCGGCCCGGACTGGCTGGTCGGCGAACTGGTCGGGCTGCTCGTGGTGGCCCTGCCGGCGCAACTGCTCGGTCGCTGGTGTGCCGACCGGCGGCACCTGGCGGCCCGCACACTGCTCCAGGTCGGGGTCTTCACCGCCCTGCTGCTGTGGTTCGTCCCCAGCCTGGCCTTCGAGGTCGGCGACGGGTCCTGGGCGACGGTGACCGAACTGCCCCGGCCCGTCCTGCTGCTCCTCGCCCAGGTGGCGCTGGTGCTGGCCGCCCCGGCGCTCGCCGCGGTCCGCGAGTTCGTCACCCACGGTGGCGGCACGCCGTACCCGTGGGACCCGCCCGTACGGCTGGTCACCACCGGGCCGTACGCCTATCTGGCCAACCCGATGCAGACCTGCGCGGTGGCCCTGGTGCTGCTCACCGCCGCGCTCACCCGCAGTTCCGCACTGGTGCTGGCGGCGGTGGTGGCGGTCGCCTTCAGTGTGGCGGTGGCCCGCCCGCACGAGGAACACGACCTGGCCGACCGGCACGGCGGGGCGTGGCGCGCGTACCGGCGGCAGGTCCGGAACTGGTGGCCGCGTCGGCGGCCGTACCACGTGGGGCCGGCGGCGGTCCTGTTCCTCGACGACGCCTGCGGTCCGTGCGCCGCGACCTGGCGGTTCGTCGCCCGTCGCCGCCCGGTGGGTCTGCTGGTACGTCCCGCCGCCGAGGCCGACGGGGTGCTGTGGCGGGCGGCGTACACCGACGGCGGCCGGTCGGAACGGGGGGTGGCCGCCGTCGCCCGCGCCCTCGGGCACCTGCACCTCGGGTGGGCGGTGGTCGGCTGGATCCTGCGGCTGCCCGGGGTCGGTTGGCTGGCGCAGCTGGTGACCGATGCGATGATCACACCGCCGCATCCGGCGGGCCCACGAGGAGGACGATGTCCGGCACCAAGCAGCGCCTCCTGGACGGCGCCATCACCGCCATCCGTACGCACGGCATCGCCGGGGTGTCCGCCCGCACCATCGCCGCGGCCGCCGGGGTGAACCAGGCGCTGGTCTTCTACCACTTCGGCACGGTCGACGACCTGCTGACGGCGGCCTGCCGGGCCAGCACGGCCGACCGGCTCGCGCACTGGTCGGACCGGCTGGCCGGGGTGGGCTCGCTGCGGGAACTGCTCGCCGTCGGGCAGGAGCTGCACGAGCAGGAACGCGAGCTGGGCAACGTCTCCTTCCTGGCCCAGATGCTGGCCGGGGCGCAGACCGACGAGCGGCTGGCCGGGCCCACCGCCGCCGCGCTGAAGCTCTGGGTGGACGAGATCGAGTCGGTGCTGCGCCGGCTGCTCGCCGGGTCACCCTTCGCCGAGATCGCGGACGTGCCCGGCCTGGCCCGGGCCGTCTGCGCCGCGTTCGTCGGGCTGGAACTCTACGACGGGGTGGACCGGGCGGGCGTACGGCAGGCGATGTCGGCGCTCGACCAGCTCGCCGTGCTCATCGAGATCGTCGACGACCTCGGACCGGTCGCCCGGCGGGCGCTGCGCTCGCGGGTGAACCGGGCCGCCCGCCGGGACTGACCGCGCACCCGGCACCGGTCGGGTGGGGCGGCGGGGACGGCCACCGGGTCAGGCGGCGGCGATGATCTCGTCGCCGACGACGGTGAGCTGGTCCGCGCCGACCTCGACGGCGGTCAGGTAGTGCCGCAGCCAGGAGCGCAGACCGTCGGGGGTGCCGGTGGCGAAGGCCCCGGCCGCGCCGACGTACTCGGGTTGCCGTTCCCGGTGGCCCACGTCGACGGCGACCAGGCCGCGCGGGTCGAACCCCCGGGACATCAGCACCAGCCGGGCGGCGGCGCGGGCCACCACCCCGGACGGGCCGGCGAAGGGCCGCAGGTTGAGCAGTTCGCCGTGCACCACGGCGGCGAGGACCAGCGGGGAGACCGTCGTCCCGCCGGCGACCAGCCCGGCCAGCCCGTCGAGCCGGGCGGCCACCACCGGGTCGGCGACCGGCCGCCCCAGCTCGGCCTTGGCGACCACGTCCCGGGCGGCGAGCACGTGCAGCCGGGCCAGCGCCTGCCGGGGGGCCTTCGGCCACAGCTCGGTCAACCCGGGCAGCGCCCCGGCCACCCGCAGCGACCCCTGGAGCACCGGTTCGGTGACGGTGCCGGCGCGGACCGCCTCGCGCTCGTGGTCGTACCCCTCCAGGGCGGCACTGG
Organism: Micromonospora sp.; assembly: GCF_048594385.1. Taxonomy (NCBI): domain Bacteria; kingdom Bacillati; phylum Actinomycetota; class Actinomycetes; order Micromonosporales; family Micromonosporaceae; genus Micromonospora; species Micromonospora sp. The sequence continues at coordinate 7,130 of NZ_JBMDWU010000084.1, forward strand.
CCACCGCGCTGCGCAGGCCGACCTCGGCCGCGACCTGGCCGCCGTGGCGGCGCAGCGCGCGGTGCCCCATCGCCTGGTCGACCCGCTCGCGGGCCCGCTCGACGGCGGGGGCGATGTCGGCGAGCGCGAGCAGCGGGGCGAGCGGATCGGTGGTCACCCCGCCACGCTAACGACCGGGTGACTGCGGGGCGGACGCCACCCACCACCGGGGCGTCGGGTCCGATCCTGATCAGGGCGGCAGGGGTGGGCCGCCGAGCGCGCCGGGACGGCCGCTGAGCGCGCCGGACGGCATCGGGGGTGTCGCGGTCCCGCGCGGCCCGGACTAACCTCGGCCGGGTAGAGACGCAGGTCACCGACGAAGGAGTCACCGCATGAGCGAGGCCTTGGCCAACCTGCTGAACGAGACGCGCCAGTTCCCGCCGCCGGCCGCACTCGCCGCCCAGGCCAACGTCACCGCCGGCGCGTACGACGAGGCCGGCGCGGACCGGCTCGCCTTCTGGGAGCGGCAGGCCGGCCGGTTGGCCTGGGCCAGGCCGTGGGACGAGGTGCTCGACTGGTCGAACCCGCCGTTCGCGAAGTGGTTCGTCGGTGGCCAGCTCAACGTGGCGTACAACTGCCTGGACCGGCACGTGGAGGCGGGCCGGGGCGACAAGGTGGCGATCCACTGGGAGGGTGAGCCGGGCGACACCCGCACCCTCACCTACGCCGACCTGCACCGGCTGACCTGTCAGGCGGCGAACGCGCTGACCGACCTGGGTGTGGTCGCCGGTGACCGGGTGGCGATCTACCTGCCGATGGTCCCCGAGGCGGCGGTGGCGATGCTGGCCTGCGCCCGGATCGGCGCGACCCACAGCGTGGTCTTCGGCGGCTTCTCCGCCGACGCGTTGAGCAACCGGATCCAGGATGCCAGCGCCAAGGTGGTGATCACCGCCGACGGCGGCTACCGGCGGGGCAAGCCGTCGGCGTTGAAGCCGACGGTGGACGAGGCGGTGGCGAACTGCCCGTCGATCGAGCACGTGCTGGTGGTCCGGCGCACCGGCGAGGAGGTCGACTGGTCGGCGAAGGACCACTGGTGGCACGAGACCGTCGAGACGGCGTCGGCCGAGCACGTCGCGCAGCCGTTCGACGCCGAGCACCCGCTGTTCATCCTCTACACCAGCGGCACCACCGCCCGCCCGAAGGGCATCCTGCACACCACCGGCGGCTACCTCACCCAGGCCGCGTGGACGACGCACGCGGTGTTCGACCTGAAGCCCGACAGTGACGTCTACTGGTGCACCGCCGACATCGGCTGGGTCACCGGGCACTCCTACATCGTGTACGGGCCGCTGGCCAACGGCGCCACCCAGGTGATGTACGAGGGCACCCCGGACACCCCGCACAAGGGCCGGTTCTGGGAGATCGTCGACAAGTACAAGGTCAGCATCCTCTACACCGCGCCGACGCTGATCCGCACCATGATGAAGTGGGGCGAGGACATCCCGGCGGGCTTCGACCTGTCGTCGCTGCGCCTGCTGGGCAGCGTCGGCGAGCCGATCAACCCGGAGGCGTGGATGTGGTACCGCCAGCACGTCGGCCGGGATGAGCTGCCGATCGTGGACACCTGGTGGCAGACCGAGACCGGCGCGATCATGATCTCCCCGTTGCCGGGGGTGACCGCGGCCAAGCCGGGTTCGGCGATGACCCCGCTGCCCGGCATCGTCGCCGACGTGGTGGACGACCAGGGCCAGTCGGTGCCCAACGGCGGGGGCGGCTACCTGGTGCTGCGCGAGCCGTGGCCGTCGATGCTGCGCACCATCTGGGGCGACGACAACCGGTTCATCGAGACGTACTGGTCCCGGTTCGAGGGGATGTACTTCGCCGGGGACGGCGCCAAGAAGGACGACGACGGGCACATCTGGCTGCTCGGCCGGGTCGACGACGTGATGCTGGTGTCCGGGCACAACATCTCCACCACCGAGGTGGAGTCGGCGCTGGTGTCGCATCCGGCGGTGGCCGAGGCGGCGGTGGTCGGCGCGACCGACCCGACCACCGGGCAGGCGATCGTCGCGTTCGCCATCCCGCGTGGCACCGCCGACACCGCGGGCGAGGCGGGTGAGCAGCTCATCGCCGAGCTGCGCAACCACGTCGCGAAGACGCTCGGCCCGATCGCCAAGCCCCGGCAGATCATGCTGGTGCCGGAGCTGCCGAAGACCCGCTCCGGCAAGATCATGCGCCGGTTGCTGCGGGACGTGGCGGAGAACCGGTCGCTGGGTGACGTGACGACGCTCCAGGACTCCTCGGTGATGGAGTTGATCTCCTCCGGGCTCAGCGGTGGGAAGTCCGACGAGGACTGACGACAGCCGTACCCGACGGTGGGTGGCGGGCCGGGAGGGGCCGCACCCACCCTCTTTTTAGGGGTACGAATCGGTCGGTAGGCCGAGCCGACTCGGGCTGAACGGGCAGAGGCACCGTCGCCCCCTTCCGGGTGAGAACCCTTCTCATTTAGGTTCAGCGATATCGACTGGGTTCGACAGAGGTCTCACCGGCGATCCCTTTCCCATGCCCGAGAAACGGAGTGGCATGAACATTCTCCCGTCCACCAGGGCACGTCGACGGCTCCTCGTCGCGTTGCCCGCCCTCGCTCTCGTCGCCTCGTCACTGACCGTGACCGGCAGTGCGGCGGCCCAACCTGCCGGGCCGGCCACACCGACCCGGATCGGGGCCGACGAGCATTACCTCAACTACGCCGAGCCGGAGGTGCAGCCGGACACCGCGGGTAAGGAGGTCCGGGGCGCCGACGGGATCCGCACCCCGGCGGCGGACGAGGCCCGCGCGTACGACCGTAAGTTCGCCGGCGGCAACCCGGTGGCCGCCCGGGAGCTGGCCCGCAACGAGGCGCGGGCGATCCGGACCGGGCAGAGCCCGCGCGCGTTCAAGAAGGCCAAGAGCACCCAGACGGCCAAGCTGCTCACCCTGCTGGTCGAGTTCAACGACCAGGCCAACGACGACTTCACCGGGGTGATGGTCCCCAAGACGGTCTTCGAGGACCGTACCTGCGTGCCCGGCACCGTCCAGAACGGACCGAAGCACAACAACATCCCCAACCCGGCGACCCTGCCGCACGAGGACAACAACTCGATGTGGGTGCCGGACTTCTCCCCCGCCCACTTCGACAAGATGCTCTACACCAAGCAGGGCATCACCGAGCGGGTGCGTAAGGACCTCAAGGGACCGGACGGCAAGAAGGGTATCGACCTGTCCGGCCGCACCATGCACAACATGTACCTGGAGATGTCCAAGGGTGCGTACACGGTGGACGGGCAGGCCAGCCCGTGGATCACCGTGCCACACTCGGAGGGCTGGTACGCGGCCTCGCGCTGCTTCCAGGACGAGACCGGCGCCTGGGTCGCCGGCCGGCAGCAGGCGATGAACGGCCACCCGGACAACCCGCAGGGTGCGGGGCGGCTCGCCACCGACGCGATCGACGCGCTGGCCGCGAGCGACCCCAACTTCCCGTGGGCCGACTACGACATCGAGGACCAGGGCGACCGCGACGGTGACGGCAACGTCAACGAGCCCGACGGCGTGATCGACCACCTGGTGCTGGTGCACGCCGGTCAGGGCAAGTCCCGGGGCGGCGGCGACCAGGGCGTGTACGCGGTCTGGGCGCACTCCTCGACGGTCGCCGGTGGCTACACCATCCCCGGCACCAACCTGAAGGTGTCCAACTACATCGTGCAGCCGGAGGACGCCGGGGTCGGCGTCTTCGCCCACGAGTTCGGTCACGACCTGGGCCTGCCGGACCTCTACGACACCTCGGGCAACGCCGACTCGGACGTCGACTTCTGGGACCTGATGGCGTCCGGCTCGCACACCGGTGAGATCTTCCAGGCCCTGCCCACCCACATGGGCATCTGGGACAAGTGGGTGCTGGGCTGGGCCGATCCGCTGACCATCGCCCCCGGCACCCGGACCCGGACGGCATCGCTCGGGCAGACCTCGCGGACCCCGGTGGGCACCCAGGACGGCATCAAGATCGACCTGCCGGACAAGGTGGTCACCCTCGCCCAGCCGCACAGCGGCACCGGCATGTGGTACAGCGGCGCCGACCAGGCCTGGGCGGACGTCAAGCTCAGCCGGCAGGTGGCCGTCCCGGCCGCCGGTGACGCGAAGTTCTGGATGTGGAACAACTACGTCATCGAGGAGGACTGGGACTACGGCTTCGTGGAGGTCTCCACCGACGGCGGGGCCACCTGGGCCGAGCAGAAGGTCTACGACGCGGCCGGCGCGCTGGTCTCCACCAACGACGGTTACGCCGACCCGAACGGCCGCATGGTCGACTTCGGCAACAAGAAGTACGGCCTGACCGGCAGCACCGACGGCTGGCGGCACGACTGGGTCGACCTGTCGGCGTTTGCCGGGACGACCGTGCAGGTGCGGCTGCGGTACGCCACCGACGAGGCGTTCCAGGAGCGGGGCTGGTTCGTCGACGACCTGTCGGTCACCGGCGGCGGGGCCACCACGTTCAGCGACGACGTGGAGGGCGGCACGAACGGCTGGACGCAGACCGTCGGCACCTTCACCGACACCACGGGCGCGGGCTGGCACATCGACCCGGGCACCCAGGTCAAGGCGCAGTACTACCTGGCGGAGTGGCGCAACTTCGACGGCTTCGACATGGGCCTGAAGTACGCCTACGACACCATCTACTCGCACGAGGCGTGGAAGGTGGACCGGATCTCGTACAACGCTCCGGGCATGCTGGTCTGGTACCGGGACACGATGCTGGGCGACGTCAACCACGTCACCGGGCAGATGACCGCGCTGCCCAGCTACGGGGCCAAGGGCGGGCTGCTGATCGTGGACTCGCACTACGATCCGCTGCGGCGTACCGGTGAGGCGGCGGCGAAGGACCCGTCGGTGCTGGACAACCTGCCGAGCCGGCCGCAGTCGGCGAACGCGGCGTTCTCGCTGAACCCGACGTACCCGTTCACCGAGTGCCTGGAGGCGGCCGACGAGCCGTACAGCGCGTACTGCACCAAGTTCCCGCGGCAGCACCCGGTGTCGGGCTTCAACGACGCCAAGGGCTGGTACCCGGGCATCGAGATCCGCGACGGCTCGCCGTACGCCCGGGACAACGACGCCTCGGTGGTCGTCCCGTCGCGGGGCAACAAGCCGTACACCACCCGGGTGGTGAACCCGGACGGCACGCCGGCCACCGAGTTCTACGGCGTGACGCTGGGCGGTGGAGCGATCGTGCTCGGCACCGGCAACCCGTCGGACTCGAAGGTCCGCAACGGGGTCTCCATCAAGATCGAGTCGGCCGCGCCGGACAACTCGTACGCGGTCGTCCGGATCACTCCGGCGAAGTACTGAAGTCACGCGCCGGGTACGCCCGGCGATGCGGTGGTAAGGGTCAGTAACTGACTGATTCGGTGAACGGTGGGCCGTCGGCGGACAAGCCGGCGGCCCACTGTTTCCCGCATCCCGGCAACGGAATCGAAATACATCACTACGATTCTCCGCCGGGTCGTCCGCGCTGCTCATGACCGTTGGTGAACATCCGGTGTGTGACGGTGAAAAGCGTTCCCATCAAAATCTTGCAACAAATCGACGCGGACATCTTCCCACCCGTCCCGGCAGTGTCTATGTTCACCATGGGTCCCACTAGTGGGACGTCCATGCCGGCCCGTACCCCCGTTGGGCCGGTTCCCTCACACCGGAGGTACCACGTGCGCAAAGTCGCAGTGGGTCTGCTCGGGCTCTCGCTGACGGCGACAGGTCTGGTGACGGGTACGTCCGCCAGCGCCGCGCCGACGCCGAAGCTCCCGTCGGCGGCCCCGTCGGTCGCGGAGCCCGCTAACGCGGACCACGATCTGCCCAACCCGCTCGAAACCAAGCGGCGGGCGCTGCGTCAGGAGGGCCTCAGCGAGGTCCTCTCCGGCAAGGCCAAGGCGCAGAAGATCAACGGCAGCACGGTCGTCAAGGTCGGCAAGACCCAGGCTGCGGGCAAGAACGCCCGGACGACGGCCTCGGGCGTCGCCCAGACGCAGGACCAGTACGTCGAGCTCGGCCGCGAGCGGACCGACAAGATCTTCGTCATCCTCGCGGAGTTCGGCAACGAGCGGCACCCGAGCTACCCGGACCAGGACACGGCCCCGGCCGTCCCCGGCCCGACCCGGTTCGACGGGCCGCTGCACAACGAGATCCCGGCCCCCAACCGGGCGGTGGACAACTCCACCGTCTGGCAGGCCGACTACAACGCCGACCACTTCCGGAAGCTGTACTTCGGCACCGGGCAGGGTGACGAGTCGCTGAAGCAGTACTACGAGGCCCAGTCCTCGGGTCGCTACAGCGTCGAGGGCGAGGTCACCGACTGGGTCAAGGTGAAGTACAACGAGGCCCGGTACGGCCGTTCCAACGGCTACCCCTGCGCCTCGAACGTCTGCAACAACACCTGGGCCCTGGTCCGGGACGCCGCCAACCAGTGGGTTGCCGACCAGAAGGCCGCCGGCCACACCGACGCCCAGATCGCCGCCGACGTCAAGTCGATGGACGAGTGGGACCGGTACGACTTCGACGGCGACGGCAACTTCAACGAGCCGGACGGCTACATCGACCACTTCCAGATCGTCCACTCCGGCGGCGACCAGGCCGACGGCGACCCGATCCAGGGTGAGGACGCCATCTGGAGCCACCGGTGGTACGCCTTCGCCAGCGACCAGGGCAACACCGGCCCGGCGAACTTCCCGGCCGGCGGCACCCAGATCGGCAACACCGGCGTCTGGATCGGCGACTACACGATCCAGCCGGAAAACGGTGGCCGGAGCGTCTTCTACCACGAGTACGGTCACGACCTCGGTCTGCCGGACGACTACAACGTCATCAACAGCGGTGACAACAACAACGAGCACTGGACCCTGATGGCCCAGAGCCGGCTCGGTGCCAAGAACGACCAGGGCATCGGCGACCGGGGCGGCGACCTCGGCGCGTGGAACAAGCTCCAGCTCGGCTGGCTCGACTACGAGGTCGTGGTGGCCGGCCAGCAGAAGACCCTCAACCTGGGCCCGCAGGAGTACAACTCCGACAAGGCGCAGGGTGCCGTGGTCGTGCTGCCGCAGCGGGAGTACAGCTTCCAGAACGGCAAGCCGTTCGAGGGGACGAAGCAGTTCTTCTCCGGCAACGACGACGACCTGAACACCACGATGACGCGGACGATCGACCTCACCGGGAAGACCAGCGCCGCGCTCACCATGAAGGGTCGTTACTCGATCGAGGCGGACTACGACTACCTCTTCTTCGAGGCCAGCACCGACGGCGGCCAGACCTGGGCCACCCTGCCGGGTACCGCCAACGGCAAGGCCCTCAAGGAGATCTCCCCCGGGCGCTTCGCCCTGGACGGCTCCAGCAACGGCCAGTGGGTCGACGTCAACATCCCGATGAACGCGGCCGCCGGCAAGGTGGTGCAGTTCCGGCTGCGCTACCAGACCGACGGTGGCGTCTCCGAGGGCGGCTTCTACGGTGACGCGATCACCATCACCGCCGACGGGCAGACCGTGCTCACCGACGGTGCGGAGGCCGGTGCCGCCGGTTGGACCCTGAACGGGTTCAGCGTGGTCGCCGAGACCTACATCCGCAAGTTCGACAACTACTACATCGCCGGCAACCGGTCGTACGTGTCGTACGACCAGTACCTCAAGACCGGCCCTTACTACTTCGGTTACGCGAACAGCCGCCCGGACTACGTGGACCACTACGCGTACCAGGAGGGTCTGCTGATCTCCTACTGGAACCTCCGGTGGGCCGACAACGACACCTTCGACCACCCGGGCGAGGGTCGGAACATGATCATCGACGCGCACCCGGAGCCGCTGTACAACCTGACCGGCGCCCCGTGGCGGGCCCGCGTCCAGGTGTACGACGCGCCGTTCAGCCTGAAGAAGGCGGACTCGTTCACGCTGCACATCAACAGCGTGCCGCAGTACGTCCGCGGCCAGGCCGCGCAGCCGCTGTTCGACGACACCAAGCAGTACTGGTACCCGGAGCTGCCGAACCACGGCGTCAAGCTCCCGGCCACCGGCACCAAGATCAAGGTTGTGGAGCAGAACGGCACCTCGCTGAAGGTCCGCTTCTCCTGATCCGCTGATCAGCGCACCACCCGCTGTACCCGATGCCCGGGCAGGACTCCTGCCCGGGCATCGGCCCGTCCGGGGCCCCGACCGGATGCCGCTACAGCGTTGCCGTGGCAGGCTGGCTCTGCGCGTACCCGTGGCGGGTGCGCCGGGAACGGAGGCGACCGTGACCCACGACCGGACCCCCGCCGACCACCGGACCCCGACCACCGACCCGCCGGCCGGCATCCGACCGCCGGCCCCGCCCGCCGGCGCACCGGCCCCGGCCGCCGGCCGGCCGGCACCGCTCTCCGCCGCCC
>NZ_JBMDWU010000085.1:0-5454 GCF_048594385.1 Micromonospora sp.
GGGGCCCGGGGACCACCCGCCCCCGCCCCCCCGGGGCAACACCCCGAGCACGCCGGCCCGGGGCGGCGACCCCCGCACCCGGCCGGCCGCCGGCCGCCGGCCGGCCGGCCCGACCCGGCCGCTGACCACGGAGGAGGCCCGGGAGCAGCGGCGCAAGGCGCGCACCGAGGCCGCCGCCGAGTTCCGCCGCGAGGGCGGCCCCCGGGACCGGGGGCCGGAACGGCTGCTCGCCCGCAACGTGGTCGACTCCCGGCGGACCATCGGCACCTGGTTCTTCGGCGGCGCGTTGATCGTGCTGATCGGCTCGAACGCGGCGATGCCGCAGGCGATCCGGCTCGCCTCCAACGTGGTGTGGGGTGCGCTCGCGCTCGGCGTGGTGATCGACTCGGTGCTGATCTCCCGGCGGATCAAGAAGCTGGTGCGGGAACGCCACCCCAACAGCGGCGAGCGGATGGGGTCGCTGTACCTCTACGCGATCATGCGGTCGATCACCTTCCGTCGGATGCGCGCCCCGGCCCCCCGGGTGAACATCGGCGACCCGATCTGACAGGCGGTCAGGACGGGCGGCGCGGGTCGGGGGCCGGGCTGCGGTAGAGCCGGGCCACCACGTCCTCGATGTCCGGTTCGACGATCGAGAGGTCACGCAGCGCGACCAACCCGGCCAGCGCGGCGACCACCTCCGTCACCCCCGCCGACTCCAACGCGTAGACCAGCCGGTGGCCGTCCGCCTCGACCCGGTGCAGCGCCGCCCCCGCCGGTCGCGGTGGGACCGCCAGCGGGGCGTCCAGGTCGGCGACGACGAGCCGGCGGGAACCGTACCGGGCGTGCAGGGCGGCGATCGTCCCGTCGTGCACCACTCGGCCGTGGTCGACCACCACCAGCCGGGCGCAGAGCCGCTCGATGTCGGCCAGGTCGTGCGTGGTGAGCACCAGGGTGGTGTCGCCGGTACGGCCCAGCTCGGCGAGGAAGCCCCGGACGGCCTGCCTGCTCACCACGTCCAACCCGATGGTCGGTTCGTCGAGGAAGAGCACCTGCGGGTCGTGCAGCAGCGCGGCGGTCAACTCGCCCCGCATCCGCTGCCCCAGCGAGAGCTGGCGGACCGGGGTGGCCAGGAAGTCGTCCAGGTCGAGCAGGTCGCGGCAGCGGCGCAGCCGGGCGGCGTGCGCGGTGGCCGGCACCCGGTAGAGGTGGCGCAGCAGGTCGAACGAGTCGGCCAGCGGCAGGTCCCACCAGAGCTGGGAACGCTGGCCGAAGACCACCCCGATCCGCAGCGCCAGCCGGGTCCGGTCGGCGACCGGACGCAGCCCGCACACCCGGGCCCGACCCGCCGACGGGCTCAGCACCCCGGTGAGCATCTTCAGGGTGGTCGACTTGCCCGCCCCGTTCGGGCCGATGTAGCCGAGCATCTCGCCGCGCTCCACCCGCAGGTCGATGCCGTCCACGGCGGTGACGGTCCGCTTCTGCCGACGCAGCCGGCCCGCCTTCACCCGTACCGTGAACTCCTTGCGCAGCCCGTCCAGCTCGATGACGCTCATGACCCCGTACTCCGGTAGTGGCGGATGCCGGTGCGCCAGGCCGCCGCCGCGCCCGCGACGGCGACCAGGGCCACCCCCGGCGCGGCCCAGCCGGCCCACGACGGCAGGCCGAGCGGGTCGGCGCGGCCCAGCAGCGCCAGCGCCGGCTGGTAACTGACGAAGGCGAACCCCAGGCCGTACGCGAAGGCGGCCCGGAACCACCCGTCGAAGATGGTCACCGGGTACGTGGTGAAGTCCCGCCCGCCGTAGGTGACCGAGTTGGCCAGCTCACCGGAGTCCACCCACCAGAACGACACGGTGGCGGTCGCCACGAAGAGCGACCCGAAGAACACCACCCCGGCCAGCGGGGCGACCACCGCCAACGCCACCCGGGCCGGCGTCCAGTCGATCCCGGCCGAGGTCAGCGCCACCACCAGCACGCCCACCCCGAACACGCCCCGGGACACCTTGCGCAGCGGCAGGTTCATCAGCAGCAGTTGGGGCAGCGCGCCGAGCGGGCGCAGCAGCACCGCGTCGAACAGGCCGGTCCGCACGTGGGTGGGCAGCCGCTCGATGTTGCCGACCAGCAGGTCCGCCACCGCGAAGGCGCTTGACGACAACCCCACCATCACCAGCGTCTCGCGCAGCGTGAACCCGCCCAGCTCCCGGGTCACCCCGTAGATCACCAGGACGGTGACCACGTCGAACACGGTGGCCCCCACGTTGCCCACCAGGTCCAGCAGGAACGACGCCCGGTAGGTGGTCTGCGCGCGGGCCTGCGCCCCGAGCAACGCCCGGTACGCCCCGAACGTCCCACCCGGCCGGAGCGGACGGTCCGCTGCGGTCACCGCCGCCCGGTGCTCAACCACCCTGCACCACCAGGCGGCGTTCGGCCCGCCGCTGCACCAGCCGACAGGCGGCCAGCACCAGCACCGCCCAGCCGAGCTGGAGCGCGACCAGGCCGACCTGGACCGCCGGTGGGTCCCGCTCCACCAGCACGTCGAGCGGGGTCTGCATCAGGCTCGGGAACGGGGTGCCGCACCACAGCACCAGTTGCAGCCAGCCGGGCAGGAACCGCAGCGGGAAGTAGAGCCCGGCCAGCACCCCCGAGCCGAGGGTCCACAGCAGCAGCGGACCCCGCGCGTCCTGCCACCAGTAGGCGGCGGCGTTGACCAGGAACCGGCAACCGAAGCAGAGCACCACGGCGGTCACCACGGAGACCACGAAGAGCCCGCCGGTGGGCCACCGCGACGGCAGGTAGACGTCGAAGAAGAGCGGCCCGACCAGGACCGGCGGCAGCAGCCGGGCCAGCGCCGCGTACCCGGCCCGACCCAGGTCGGTGGCGAGATAGCTGGTCACCGGGTGCACCGGGCGCAGCAGGTCGGCGGCCACGTCGCCGGTGCGGATCCGGTCGGCCAGGTCGCTCCAGCCCCAGAGCAGCACCACGGCGAGCAGCCCCTGACCCATCCAGACGAAGGTCGCGAGCTGGGTCCGGTCGTACCCGCCGACCGTTCCGGAACCGGCCGCGGCCAGCAGCACCGCGCAGTGCAGGAAGCCGAACACGGTGTTGGTCACGGCACCGGCCACGGCCGCCTGCCGGTAGGTGGAGTAGCGACGGAAGCCGGCCCGGGATAAAGCCCCGAATGTCCGGAACCATCGGGTAACGTTTGTGCTCGTGGACGGAGCCGCAGTGGCGGTGACCGAGCCCACGCCGTTACCCTCCTTCCGCAGCCCCGCCGTGCCGGACGGGGGACTCTACCGGCATCCCGGGGCGCCCTGCACGACAATTTGCAACGAGGTGACACCGCCGTGAGCGAGCGACGCGAGCCGGGCATCGGGCCGCGCCGCACGCGTGGACCCGGAGCCCCCCGGTGACGGGCTGGTCCGACCGTTGGGACGCCCCCGCGGAACCGTCCTGGGTGATCGAGCCGACCAGCGAGTGGCACCCGCAGTTCCCCGGGCAGCGCTATCCCGGCGACCTCGGCTCCCAGTACGCCGACCCCCGGGGGCGGGTCACCGCCACCGGCCGCGCCGAGGTGCCCCCGCTCGCCCCGACCCGCTCCGACGGCACGTACCTCGGCCGGTCCTGGTCCGACCTGGACGACGGGCCGCCCCGCCGGGACGACCCCCGCGACGAGCGGCACACCCACGACCCGTACCGCCGGCTGGCCGACGAGACGTACCGGGGGCCCACCGACGAGGCGTACCGGCGGCCGTCGGACGAGCCGGTCTGGCAGCGGGAACGCCGGCAGCCCGCAGCCGAGCGGCACGACGACCGGCCGGCCGACCGGGTCAGCTGGTCGGACCGTCGGCGGGGCGGCGCCGAACCGGCACCGACCGGTTGGCACCGCGACCGGGCCGACACCGACCGGTACGACAGCCCGCCCCGGCAGGAGCGCAGCGCCCCCGGGATCACGCCGGTCTCCCCCGGCGGCCCACCCGTGTCCCCCGCGCCCCGCCACGAGCCGCCCCGCGACCGTCCCGACCGGTTCACCGGGGCGGACCGGCGGCGCGAACCCGACGAGGGCCCGCCCCGGCGGCGCACCACCAGCGAACGCCCCACCGGCGGACCCGGTCACCGGGGCGACGACGAGCCGCTCCACCGCGCCCCCGACCGGTACGACCCGTACCCGGGCGGACCCGCACCGGGCGGGGACCTGCCGGCCCGGTTCCGGGAGGACGACCCGCCCCGTCGGGACGCCGACCGGCGGCCCGCCGCGCACGGGCACGCGGACCGGTGGCAGCGCCCGCTCCACGACACCCCGCCGGTCCGCCCGCGCGACGACACCCCGCCCGGCCGCCCGCCGCGCCACGACGCCCGGGGCACGACGCCGGCCATCCCCGAGGAGCGGTGGCAGCATCCGCGTGGCCACGACGAGCGTCGGCCGGCTCAGCCGTACGAGCCGGCGGCCCGCCAGGTGGCGTACCCCGACCTGCGTCCGCAGGACGAGCCGTACCGCGAGCCGTGGGGTCGTACCGGCACCGGGCCCCGCCCGACACGGGAACCGGACCAGGGCCGCGACGGGCGGCCGGCGTACCCCACCCGGCACGAGCCACCCACCCGCCACGAGGACCGTCCGGCGGCCTGGACCGCGCCGGGGCAGCCCGGCGACACCCGTCCCGGCGGCGTCGTGCCGCCCCTCGGCCCACCGCCCGGCCGTCCGGTGTCCGGGGCACCGGTCTCCGGGCTCCCGGTGTCACCGGCTCCGGTGTCACCGGCTCCGGTGTCGTCGCCACCCGGCACGACCACGGCGGGCCGGCCCGCGACCGGTCCGTGGGGTCCCCGGCCCGGTCCTCCCCCACCGCCGGCCGACGCCCGGCCGGGTGACGCCGATGCACCGGCACCGACGGCCAGCCGGCCGACCCCCCTACCACCGGACGCCCCCGCGTCCCCCACCGAGCTGCCCACCCGCAGGCGTCACGCCGCCGGCCGGCCGCCCATCCCCGCCCCGGACCAGGCCGCCCCGGTCTCCGCGCCGCCGGCCGCCCGGTTGCACGTCGAGTTCCGCCGGCCGTCGGAGAACGCGCCACCGGTCGACCGGCCCGCCGGACACTCCCCGACCGCACCCGGGACCGACCGGCCGACCGACCCGGATGGCTTCCGGCGCTCCTCCGCCGCACCCACCACCGGGACCGAACGGCCGACCGACCCGGGCACCGCCGGACGCCCACCGGCGGCAGCCGCCACCGACCGGCCCGCCCTGGAGATCACCCCCGACCGGCCCCGTCGGTACGTTCCGCCGGCACCGGAGTCCGGCGGCACCGGCCGTCCCGTCAGCACCGCCCCGACCACGCCGGGAGGCTCGACGGCCTGGTTCCGGCCCGGCCGGTCGACCCCCACGCCGGCCACCCCGCCCGACGGCACGACGGCGGCCGGCCGGCCGACGGGCGGTGCCGCGCCGGACCCGGCCACGCCCGGCCGCCCGGCCACGCCCGACGG
>NZ_JBMDWU010000086.1:0-7565 GCF_048594385.1 Micromonospora sp.
CCCCTGTGGGACACCCCGGCCGCCTCCCTCGGCGCCACGCAGTGCACCTGCGGCCCCCCCCACCCCAGGAGGGCCGGCCCCCCCCCGGGGGGGCCGCCCATCGGCGTGTCTCCACCGGTGCTCTGTGGACGGTTCGGTGACTGCCGGCGGATCGATGGTGACGGGGGTCACCGGAGGGTGGGGAAGGAGTAGGTGGGGTGCCGCGTTGTGCGGGGTGTCGGTGTGTTCGGTGTCCCCGGGCCTCACCTGAAATGCCCTCGCGGAGTTCCGTTCGGCTGGAGCCGCGTCGCGCCACGCGCCGAGAGGCGACCCGCACATCGACACGCGCCGCCCCCGACCCGTCAGGGTCGGGGGCGGCGCGCTGTGCGCCCAGCGGGCAGAATCACGGGGTGGACTGGTCCAGCACGGCCGGAGTGGTCACCCTGCCCAGCGGCGCGACCGTGCGCGGGCGGCGGGTAGCCGATGCGGTGTCCCCGGCCGACTTCGCCCTGATCCTGGCCCCGGGCCCGACGCCCGCCTGGGCGCACCGGCGCATCCGGTGGCCCGACTTCTGGTTGCCGACCGACCGGGTCGACGCCCTGGACGCCTTCCGTGAGGCGCTGCGCCGCGCCCACGCCGGCGACCGGGTGGAGGCGGCCTGCCGGGGCGGGATCGGCCGGACCGGCACCACCCTCGCCGCCCTGGCGATCCTCGACGGGGTGCCGGCCCGCGACGCCGTCCGGTGGGTCCGTGACCGCTACCATCCGAAGGCCGTCGAGACCCCCTGGCAGCGCGCCTGGCTGCGGCGGCTCCCCGACCACTGACCCTGCCGCCCGCCCCCGCCGGTGGCCCGCCGCCGACGGGGGAGCGGCCCCGCTCAGCGGGGGGCGACGTACTCGCGCAGGTGTCGGGCGGTGAGGGTGTCACCGTGGGCGACCAGGTCGGCGGGGGTGCCGGTGAAGACGATCCGGCCGCCGTCGTGGCCGGCACCGGGACCCAGGTCGACGATCCAGTCCGCGTGCGCCATCACCGCCTGGTGGTGCTCGATGACGATCACGGTGTTGCCGGCGTCGACCAGCCGGTCCAGCAGGGCGAGCAGTTGGTCCACGTCGGCCAGGTGCAGGCCGGTGGTCGGCTCGTCCAGGACGTAGGTGGCCGCCTTCTCGGCCATGTGCACGGCCAGCTTGAGCCGTTGGCGTTCCCCGCCGGACAGGGTGGTCAGCGGCTGCCCCAGGGTCAGGTAGCCGAGGCCCACCTCGGTCAGCCGGTCCAGCACCACCCGGGCCGGGCCGGACGGGAAGAACTCCCGGGCCTCGGTCACCGACATGCCGAGCACCTCGCTGATGTTGCGGCCGCGCAGCGTGTAGGCCAGCACCTCGGGGGTGTACCGCCGTCCCTCGCACGCCTCGCAGACGCTGGCGACGGCCGCCATCGTCGCCAGGTCGGTGTAGACCAGCCCGATCCCCTTACAGGTCGGGCAGGCGCCCTCGGAGTTGGCGCTGAACAGTGCGGCCTTCACCCCGTTGGCACGGGCGAACGCGGTGCGGATCGGGTCGAGCAGGCCCGTCCAGGTCGCCGGGTTGCTGCGCCGGGAACCCCGGATGGGGGACTGGTCGACCACCACGACGCCGTCGCGGCGGGGCAGCGATCCGTGGATCAGTGAGCTCTTGCCCGAGCCGGCCACCCCGGTGACGACGGTGAGCACCCCCAGCGGCAGGTCGACGTCGACGTCGCGCAGGTTGTGCAGGTCGGCTCCCCGGATCGCCAGGTGGCCGGTGGGTCGGCGGAACGCCGTCCGCAGGGTGACCCGGTGGTCGAGGTGCCGGCCGGTCAGCGTGTCGGAGCGGCGCAGCCCGGCGACGTCGCCGGTGTAGCAGATCCGCCCGCCGGCCGTGCCCGCGCCCGGACCCAGGTCGACGACGTGGTCGGCGATCGCGATCGTCTCCGGCTTGTGCTCGACGACCAGCACCGTGTTGCCCTTGTCGCGCAGCCGCTGCAGCAGGCCGTTCATCCGGGCGATGTCGTGCGGGTGCAGCCCCACCGTCGGCTCGTCGAAGACGTACGTCACGTCGGAGAGGCTGGACCCGAGGTGGCGGACCATCTTCACCCGCTGCGCCTCGCCACCGGACAGGGTGCCGGACTCCCGGTCCAGGCTGAGGTAGCCCAGGCCGATCTCCACCATCGAGTCCAGGGTGTCGCGCAGGTCGGCCACCAGCGGGGCCACCGACGGTGCGTCGATCCCGCCGACGAACTCGGCCAGGTCGCTGATCTGCATGGCCGCGCACTCGGCGATGGTGCGGCCGGCGATCCGCGAGGACAGTGCCGCCGCGTTGAGCCGGGCCCCGCCGCAGGCGGCGCAGGTGGCGAAGGCGACCGCCCGGTCCACGAAGGCGCGGATGTGCGCCTGCATGGACTCCCGGTCCTTGGCCAGGTAGAGCCGGCGGACCTTCACCACCAGCCCCTCGTACGTCCAGCTGTTGGCGCCGACCTTGATCTTCGTGGCCGGCTTGTGCAGGAAGTCCTCCCACTGCTGCGGGGTGAAATCCTGGAGCTTCACGTCCGGGTCGAACAGGCCGGACCCGACGATGGTCTGCCAGTACCAGGAGTCCACGGCGAAGTTCGGCACCAGGATCGCCCCGTCGTTGAGCGAGCGTTCCACGTCCACCATCGCCGACACGTCGAGGTCGGAGACCCGGCCCAGCCCTTCGCAGGTCGGGCACATGCCCTCGGCGAGGTTGAAGCTGAACGCCCCGGCCCCGCCGACGTACGGCTCACCGAGCCGGCTGAACAGGATCCGCAGCAGCGCGTACGCGTCGGTCGCGGTGCCGACGGTGGAGCGGGAGTTCGCTCCCATCCGTTCCTGGTCGACCACGATCGCCGGGGTCAGGTTCCGCAGCGAGTCGACGTCGGGGCGGGACAGGTTCGGCATGAACGACTGGAGGAAGGCACTGTAGGTCTCGTTGATCAGGCGGCGGGACTCGGCGGCGACGGTGCCGAACACCAGGGAGGACTTCCCCGAGCCGGAGACGCCGGTGAAGACGGTGAGCCGTCGCTTGGGTATGTCGACGGAGACGCCGGTGAGGTTGTTCTCCCGGGCGCCCCGTACCTCGATCACGTCGTGGCGGTCGGCGGCGGACTGCGCTGGTTGCTCCATACCTTCGATTTTCTCATTCATGCTCCTGTAGAGACTTTCTGCGCATCTCACGCGTGGCAGCCCGGGCTATGCGATGAGAAGTCTCAAACCACGTGACAACCACTAGGGTGGGCGGGAACGCGAGCGGTGGGGAGAGGCCCGGTGACAGGGGAGCGACGGTGGCGGCTGGTCGACGTCGCGGCCAGCGCCGGCATCTCCACCCAGCAGGTACGCAACTATCTGGCCGACGGGGTGCTGCCGCCGACCGACCGCACCCCGAGCGGCTACCGGATCTTCACCGACCGCCACGTCCGGGCCCTGGCGGTGGCCCGTCGGATGGCCGAGGGGCACGGCTGGGCGCGTACCCGGGAGGTGCTGGCGGCCGTGCACCGGGGTGAGCTGCCGGCGGCGCTCGCCGCGCTCGACGCCGGGCACGCCGAACTGGACCGCGAGCGGGCCGAGATCGCCCGGGTGCTGGGCGCGTTCGAGACGGTGCTGGGCAGCCGGGCGGCGGCCGTGCCCCGCCGGGACGCCCGGATCGGCGAGGTGGCGGCCCAGGTGGGTGTGCGGACCTCGCAGCTGCGCCTGTGGGGACAGCGTGGCCTGCTCCGCCCGCACCGGCAGCGGGGCACCGGCTACCGGGTGTACGACGTGGCCGAGGGCCGGGCGGCGCAGGTGGTGGCGCTGCTGCGCCGGGGCGGCTACCCGTTCGACATCATCACGGCGGTCCTCGACGAGCTGCGCAGCACCGGCCGGCCGGACCGGGTCCGGGCCGAACTCGCCCGGCGGGAGCAGGAGCTGAACCGGCGCAGCCTGCGCCGGCTGCGGGCCTCCGCCGTCCTGCACGACTACCTGGACGGGACCGGCACCTGAACCGCACGGCGGGGTAGCACCAACGCGCTGCGGAGGCCGTGCACAGCCGGACGGGCCGGCGGTTCATCCGCCGGGCCGGCGGTGGGCCCGGGGTGAGTTCAGGCCGCAGGCGGCGAAGTTGTCGAGGTTGGGGCGCTGTGCGCCGACGCGGTTGAAGGCGATCTCGATGCGGTCGAGGGCGGCCTTGCGCTTGTCCTCCAGGGGGCCGAGGATGGCGTTGTTGATGAAGTTGGCGCCGCCCTGGGGGTTGGCGGCCTGCTGGGCGAGGCGGGCGTTGGCCTCGCTGATCTGCTTGTCGAGGTTGGCCAGTTCGGCCTGGACGTTCGCGGCGGCCTGGGCCGGTACGGCAGGGATCTGCGGCGTCGGGCAGTTCACCGTCTGGGCGGCGGCAGTGGTGTTGTTCCCGCCGGTGGCGGCGTTGCCGGCCTTGACGGAGCTGTTCAGCGCGCTGGCCACACCCGGGGCGTTCAGGCCGCAGGTGGCCAGGGCGTCCAGGTTGGGTCGCTGGGCGCCGGCCCGGTTGAAGTTGATCTCGATGCGGTCCAGCACCGCGACCCGCTTGCTCTTCAGCGGGCCGAGGATGGCGTTGTTGATGAAGTTCGCACCGCCCTGCGGGTTGGCCGCCTGCTTCGCCAGCCGCTCGTTCTGCCGGGCGATCTCCTCGTCCAGGTTGGCCAGTTCCCGCTCCACCCCGGCGGCAGCCGACGCCGGGACCGCCGGCAGCTTGTCCCGTACCGTCGGGCAGTTGACGGTCTGCGCGGCGGTGCTGCCGGTGTTCTCACCGGCGGAGGCGAGTTGCAGACCGCCGCCCAGCAGCAGCACCGCCAGGGCGCCCACTCCGCCGAGCTTGAGGACGGCATTCTTCCGCATTGGCCTGGCCATGTACCTCTCCTCTGATCTCCGGCGGGTCGCGACGGCGTAGCGTGCGGTGGCCCGACGGTGGCTGGGGTCAAGGCGGACCGGATGTCCGACGCCCGGCATTGGCGTCCGCCCCGATCCGTCCTTGCGGCGATGGATACGGGGACCGGCAGAAGATCGTTCAAGAATTCTCGTGAGCTTCCGGTCGCTCTCGGTGACTGATGAAGAAATCCCAGGTCAGTGGGGGTGGGAGCGGTTCCATCGGCGCTCGATGGAGGCGATTTCGGCTACCAGCGGTCACTGATCGATGATCCAGGGTGACGAAAGGGATTCCCGTCGGGTCGGTCGCGCCCCCTGGGGAACCTGGTTGCCGCCTCGGTAGGGTGCCTCACCATGAGAGCCCGGGTCCTGGCCGCCGGCGTCGCGGCCGTACTCCTCACCGGTGTGCCGGCCATCCCCGCCACCGCGGGCGGTGCGGCCCGCGCCGGGTCGGCCGCCGCCGTCGTGCCGTGCCCGAAGCTGCCGACGCCGAAGGTGACCCGACCGCCCCGGCCCACACCGCCCGCGGCCGTGCCCGAGCAGCAGCGGGTGGGGGGCGAGGCGCTGGCCACCCCCGGGCTGACCGTGCCGCCCGGTGCGCCCGCGCCGCCGCCGGTCACCGCGACCTCGTGGCTCGTCGCCGACCTGGACACCGGGGCGGTGCTCGGCGGCTGCGGCCCGCACGAGTACGGCACCCCGGCCAGCGTGCAGAAGCTGCTGCTGGCCGCCACCATGCTGCCGAAGCTGAACCCGAAGCAGGTCGTCACGGTCACCCGCCCCGACCTGGACATCGAGCCGGGCAGTTCCGCCGTCGGCCTGCTCGACCGTGGTCGATACCCGGTCGAGACCGTCTGGCTCGGCCTGCTGCTCCAGTCCGGCAACGACGCGGCGAACCTGCTGGCCCGCCTCGGTGCGGGCAGCGCCGCCGCCGGGGTCCGCGAGATGAACGCCGAGGCACGCCGGCTCGGGGCGTTGCAGACCCGCGCGGTGACCCCGTCCGGGCTGGACGGTCCGGGCCAGTTCACCAGCGCGTACGACCTGGCGCTGATCGCCCGGGTCTGCTTCGCCGACCCCACCTTCCGCCGGTACGCCCTGACCGAGCGCACCCAGATCCCGGCCCAGCCGGCGTTGCGCAAACCCGGCTTCCAGATCCAGAACGAGAACCAGCTCATCTACCGGTACCCGGGGGCGCTGGGCGGGAAGACCGGCTTCACCGACCTCGCCCGGCACACCTACGTCGGGGCCGCCGAGCGCGGTGGACGACGACTGGTGGTGACCCTGCTCGGGGCGGAGGCCCGCCCGGTACGCGGCTGGGAACAGGGGGCGCGGCTGCTCGACTGGGGCTTCGGCCTGCCCCGGGACGCCTCGGTGGGGCGACTGGTCGAGCCCGGTGAGCTGACCACCGCCAGCCCGTCGGCCCCACCGTCCGCCCCGGTGGCCGCCGCGCCGGTCGCCTCCCGCCCGACGGCGGGCGCACCGCACTGGCTCGGTGGGGCGGTGGTCGGCGGGGCGGCCGGGCTGGTCGGCCTGCTGGCCGTCCTGCTCGCGGTCGGCCGTCGGCGCCGGACCCGCCGCCGGGTCCGACGGCGGGTCGCCTGGGACTGACGGCGACCCGTTGCGCCGGGGAGCACCGGCGCGCGTCGACGGTCACGACCCGCCCGGATCGGCCGGCGTCGACAACCGGTGCGAGCCTCCATAGACTCCGGTCGTTCCGGTACCCGTCGTCTCTCCGGTACCACGAGTCCAGGAGGACCATCAGTGTCGAGTGAACCCCGACCGTCCGCCGCCGGGTCGCGCCCCCACGGCCGGCTGGCCCGCCTCGCCGGGGCGGCCCTGGCCTCGGCCGCGCTGGTCGTCGCCGGTGGCACCGCCGCCGTCGCCGCGCCCGCCGACGGGCCGACCGCCGCCCGGACCACGAAGGGGCCGTGCGCGTACACGTCCACGCCCGACGAGCCGCCGGCCCGGCCGGTGCCGCTGCCGCCCGACCCGCGTCGGACGCCCGACGACGGCACGGTCCGGGTCACCCTGCGCACCAGCCAGGGGCCGATCGGGCTGACCCTGGACCGCGAACAGGCCCCGTGCACCGTGCAGAGCTTCCTGCACCTGGCGAAGCACCGGTTCTACGACTGGACGCCCTGCCACCGGCTGACCGCGTACCCGACGCTCAAGGTGCTCCAGTGCGGCGACCCGTCCGGCACCGGTGAGGGCGGGCCGGGCTACCGCTACCGCGACGAGCTGCCCACCGACCTGCCGCCCGCGCCGACCGACCCCACCGGGGTGCGCCGGCTCTACGCCCGGGGCACGCTCGCCATGGCCAACGCCGGGCCGGACACCAACGGCAGCCAGTTCTTCCTGGTCCAGTCGGACTCGGCGCTGCGCCCCAACTACACCGTCTTCGGCAGCATCGACGCGGCCGGGCTGAACACCCTGGACAAGATCGCCGCCGGTGGCATCGCGCCCACCCCCGAGGACCCCGCGCCGGTGGACGGCGCGCCGGCCCTGCCGGTACAGATCCACCGCGCGATCCGGGGCCACTGAACGACGCCGGCCGGCCCGTCGTGGGGCCGGCCGGGGGGGATGACGCCGGGTGGGGGCGGTCACCCCCCCCCACCCCACGGGCAGCGCTGCTCGCCTGCCGCCCGGGTCCGGGCGGCGTCCGCGTCGGCCGTGGCGACCGGCCCCC
>NZ_JBMDWU010000087.1:0-3904 GCF_048594385.1 Micromonospora sp.
GCCCGCGCCCGGCCCGCTGCCCGCGCCCGGCCCGTGACCGGTGCGGCGGCCCGAGGGGGTCAGCCGCGGGCGGTGTGCCGGGCGACGATCGGGGCGTCGCCGGGGGTCAACTGCGCCCACGGCGCCGCCGTCCGGTGCACCACCAGGTCGCTGGTCCGTAGCCCCTCCCGGTCGGCCCGGTCCGGGTCGAGTAGCGCCGAGAGCAGCGAGACGCCCGGATTGTGCGCGACGAGCAGCACCGTGCCGGCCTCCGGCTCGACCGTCCGCACCAGGTCGAGCAGGTCGTCCGGGTGCGCCTCGTACGCGGCGGCGGCGTACCGCACCACCGGAGCCGTCCCCGCCGGGGCACCCTCCGGCCGGGACCCGGTCATGCCCAGCGCCACGTCGTGCCAGGTCTGCCTGGTGCGCCGGGCCGCCGAACAGATCACCACGTCGGGGAGCAGACCCTGCCGGGTCAGCCACGCACCTGCGGCGGCGGCGTCGGCGTGCCCGCGTGCGGTGAGCCTGCGCTCCACGTCGGGGCCGGTCGTGGGCTGTTCGGCCTTGGCGTGCCGGAGCAGCACCAGTGTCCGTGTGTCGGCCTCGCCGTCCGTCATTGCACCAGCTTGCCTGATTGGGGCGGGGGCCGCCTGGGTAAGTCGATGGATGCCACTCGCTCATCGATGCCCTCGATGGCCGTGGCGGGTGGGTAACGCCAGCTGACAGCCAAGGAGGCGACGTCATGGGCATCGGTGCCAGCATCTTCCTCATCGCGGTGGGCGCGATCTTCGCGTTCGCCATCGACGCCAACCTGGGATGGCTCAACCTCGACGTGGTCGGCTGGGTGCTGATGCTCGCCGGCGTCGTCGGGCTGCTGACCACCCTCTACTTCTGGAACAGCCGCCGCCGGGCCGTCGTCACCACCGCGGTGCGGCAGGACCAGGTCGTCGCCGACCGGGTCGTGCCGGTGCAGGGCGGCCAGGTGGTACGTGAGGAGTACCGCGAGACGCGCGGCTCGGGTTACCCGGTCTGACCGTCCCGCACCCCATGATCTCGAGGGCCCCGCAACGGCGCGGGGCCCTCGAACTGTCTGCGGTTCTTTCCCGGGGTCGGGTGGGGTCAGGCGAAGAGGGCGAAGTAGATCGCGATGTGGTGACAGAGGGCGGCGATCAGGGTGCACGCGTGGAAGAACTCGTGGTGGCCGAAGACGGTGGGCCACGGGTTCGGCCGGCGTAGCGCGTAGAAGACGGCACCGATGCTGTAGACCGCGCCTCCGGCGGCGAGCAGCACCAGCACGGTGACCCCGCCCTGGCGCAGGATCTGCGGCAGGATCGCCACCGACACCCAGCCGAGGGCCAGGTAGAGCGGCGCGGAGACCCAGCGCGGGGCGTGCGGCCAGATCAGCTTGACGGCGACACCCGCCAGCGCCCCGCCCCAGACCAGGCCGAGCATCAGAATGGCCATCCGCCTGTCGAGCAGCAGGACGCAGAGCGGGGTGTACGTCCCGGCGATGAACACGAAGATCATCGAGTGGTCCATCCGGCGCATGATCTGGTAGCCGCGCTCCGACCACACCCGGCGGTGGTAGAGGGCGCTGGTGCCGAACAGACCGCAGACTGTCACGCTGTAGATCAGGCAGCTGACCAGGGGTGTCCAGCCGGGCCGGGTGGCCGCGACGGCGCTGAGGACGATGCCGCAGACGAGCGCGACGAAGAACGCGTAGGTGTGCAGCCAGCCGCGCATCCGGGGCTTACCGATGTCGACAGGCTTGAGTCGAAGCGGTGCGGAGGTGGTCACGCAAACAGGTTACGGCACCGTAGGTTACTTCTAGGTAGTACGACCCGTCACCGACCTGTCGAGTCTGGCGACCCTGGACGGCCCATCGATCGGAGAGTATGGCGCAATGCGGATCCGACCCGTGGGCCGGCACGCCCTCCTGCTCGACTGCGACGACCCCGCCCAGGTGGAACAGTGGCGGGCCGAGTTGTGGCGTCGCCGGGAGGCCGGTGAGCTGACCGCCGCCGAGATCGTCCCGGCCGCCGGCACCGTCCTGCTCGACGGGGTGCCCGACCCGGAGTCGACGGCCGCCCGGATCGCCCGCTGGACCCCCGGCCCGGCCGTCGCCGCCGCCGGGGCCACCACCGTCGAGGTGCCCACCGTGTACGACGGGGAGGACCTGCCCCGGGTCGCCGCACACTGGCGGGTGACCGTACCCGAGGTGGTGCACCGCCTGGCGAACACCGAGTTCCGGGTGGCGTTCTGCGGGTTCGCCCCCGGCTTCGCCTACCTGACCGGGCTGCCCCCGCAGTACGCGGTGCCCCGACTACCCACCCCGCGCCCCCGGGTGCCGGCCGGCTCGGTGGCCCTGGCCGGGCCGTACGCGGGGATCTACCCGACCGCGTCGCCGGGTGGCTGGCTGCTGGTGGGGCGGACCACGCTGACCCTGTTCGACGTGTCCGCCGACCCACCCGCCACCCTCACCCCGGGCACCCGGGTCCGGCTGGTGACCGGATGACCGCACCGCAGGACACCGCAGGCGCGATCGAGGTACGGCGGGCGGGACCGCGTACCACCGTGCAGGACCTGGGACGGCCCGGGTGGGCGCATCTCGGCGTACCCCGGTCGGGGGCGCTCGATCCGGCGGCGCTGGCGCTGGCGAACCGACTGGTCGGCAACCCGGCGGACGCCGCCGGTCTGGAGCTGACCCTCGGCGGCGGTGAGCTGCGGCTGACCCGGGCCGGCACGGTGGCGGTGACCGGGGCCGACGTCGACGTCCGGGTCGACGGTCGCCCCGGTGACGTGGGCCGGCCGCTGGCGGTGCCGGCGGGCGCGGTGCTGCGGATCGGCACGCCCCGGCACGGGCTGCGCAACTGGCTCGCGGTCGACGGCGGAATCGCCGTCGCGCCCGTGCTCGGCAGCCGGTCCACCGACACCCTCGCCGGCCTCGGCCCACCCCCGGTCCGCGACGGCGACCTGCTTCCGCTCGGCCGACCGGCCGGCCCACCCGCCCCGGTGGACTTCACCGTCGGCCGGCCGGTGCCGGACGAGCTGTGGCTGACCCTGCGCCCCGGCCCGCGTGCCGACTGGTTCACCGCCGGGGCGATGGCGCTGCTGCTCGGTACGGCGTACACGGTGAGCCCGGTCAGTGACCGGGTCGGTGCACGACTGGTCGGCGCGGCGCTGCCCCGCGCGGTGGCCGGGGAGCTGCCCAGCGAGGGCGTGGTGCTCGGGGCGGTGCAGGTGCCCGCCGACGGCCAACCGTTGATCTTCCTGGCTGACCATCCGACCACCGGCGGCTACCCGGTGATCGGGGTGGTGGACGACGTGGCGGGGCTCGCGCAGGCCCGGCCGGGGACTACGGTGAGGTTCCATGGACCTCAACGCTGACCTCGGCGAGGGATTCGGCATCTGGCGGCTCGGCGACGACGAGGCGCTGCTCGACCTGGTCACCTCCGCCAACGTGGCGTGCGGCTTCCACGGCGGCGACCCGTCGACCATGCGCCGGGTCTGCGCCGCCGCCGCCGAACGCGGCGTCACCGTCGGCGCGCAGGTCGGCTACCGCGACCTGGCCGGCTTCGGCCGCCGGCACATCGCGTACGGCTTCGACGAGCTGCGCGACGACGTCACCTACCAGCTCGGGGCGCTCGACGCGTTCTGCCGGCCGTACCGTACCCGGGTCCGCTACCTCAAACCGCACGGCGCGCTCTACCACGCGGCGGCCACCGACGAGGTGCAGGCCGCCGCCGTGGTCGCCGCCGTCACCGGGTACGACCACGAGCTGCCGATCCTGTGCGCGCCCGGCTCCACCCTCGCCCAGCTCGCCGTCGGCGCGGGACTACGGGTGGTCGCCGAGGGCTTCGCCGACCGGGGCTACCTGCCCACCGGGGCGCTGGTGCCGCGTACCGCGCCGGGCGCGCTGGTCACC
>NZ_JBMDWU010000088.1:0-7705 GCF_048594385.1 Micromonospora sp.
GTGTCCCGTTCGGCGCGCAGGGTCCGCAGCTCGTGGCGGGCGGCGTCGCGGTCCCGTTCGGCCTGCACCCGCAGCGCCTGGGCGGCGGCGGCGTCCCGGCGGGCCGTGTCGGCGGCGGTGAGCGCCTGTTCGGCCTGTTCCCGGGCGGCGGCGGCGCGGGTGTCGGCCTGCTCGGCGCGCTGCTGGGCCGCGTCGGCTGAGGCGAGCGCGGCCCGGGTCTCCTGCCGGGCGCGGGCGGTGTCGGCGGCGGCCGTCTCGGCGGCCTCGCGGGCCTCGTCGCGGGCGGTGTGCGCGGCGGCGATCTCGGTGGCGGCGTCGGCGCGGGCCTGGGCGAGCTGCCGCTGCACCCCCGCCGGGGACAACTCGGCGTGCAACGCCTCGGTGAGGGTCTGCACCACCTGGTCGAGCCGGTCGACGACCTCCCAGGTGCGGGCCACCTGACCGGGCAGTCCGGGGGCGTTGCGGTGGCGCATCCGCGAGTTGCGCGACGCCCGCTGGCAGGCGCCGTCGTTGTCCCGGCAGTACCGGAACGGGCGTCCCGCACCGGCACGTTGCGGCACGTCACGTCCACAGTGCGCGCAGGGACGCAGGTCGGCGGGGGTGGTGGGCTGCGGGTCCATCGACGGGGAAGTCTAGAGGCTGCCCGGGCACACCCCCACCACCGGTACGACCCGCGCCGTCGCCGGGACCGTTACGGTGGGCCGGTGGCCGTCTCCCCGTACATCGTGAAGTTGCGCGCCCACGTCGGACACGACCTGTTGCTGCTGCCCGGGGTGACCGGGGTGGTCCACGACGACGCCGGTCGGGTGCTGCTGGCCCGCCGTAGCGACAACGGCCGCTGGTCGCTGCCGGCCGGCGTGGTCGACCCGGGTGAGCAGCCCGCCGACGCGGTCGTGCGGGAGGTGTGGGAGGAGACCGGGGTCCGGGTCGTCGTCGACCGGCTCGCCGGGGTCGCCACCCACCCGGTGGTGTACCCCAACGGTGACGCCTGCGAATACCTCAACGTGTGGTTCCGGTGCCGGCCGGTCGGTGGGCGACCCCGCGCCGACGGCGACGAGTCCACCGAGGTCGGCTGGTTCGCCCCGGACGCGCTGCCGCAGCTGGACGAGTGGGCGCGGCTGCGGCTGGACACCGCCGCCGCCCCCGACGACGCCCCCTGGTTCGCGCGGCCCGGGCAGCGGCATCCCGCCCTGTGCCGGCCCGACGCGCTGTGACCCGCGTGCCTGCCGGACCGTGGGCGGGTCACCGGCGGTGGGTCACCCGAACCGGGGTGCCCGCCGGCAGGTCGCAGTCGGTGTCGCCGTAGGGGCTGCGGACCCGGATCCGTCGGCTGGTGGCGGCGACCAGCCGGGCGGTGACCCGACCGTCGTCCCAGGTCAGCTCCTCGACGGTGAGCCGGCCCCGGCAGGTCACCCCGCGCAGCGTCCCCCGTCGCAGGCCCGGCGGCAGCGCCGGCAGCAACCGCAGCAGACCCGGGCGGGTCTGCACCAGCGCCTCGATCAGCACCGCCGGCAGGGTGTGCGCGGCGTCGGCGTTGTAGGTCACCCGGCCCGGGTTGTGGGCGCTCATCAGCGACCGGAAGAACATGTCCGCCGCGACGATCCGCCGCAGGTACGCCCCGACCAGCGGCCCGTCGCCGAGCCGGGCGGCCACCAGGGCCCGGTGCAGGATGCCGTGGGCGGAGCCGTCCTCGTCGCCGCGGACCGTCAACGCCCGGTGCGCCGCCGCCGCCAACTCCGGGGTGTCCTCGGGGTCGATCTCCCCGGTAGGCCACACCGGGTAGAGGTGGCTGACGTGCCGGTGGTCGTCGTCGGGGCGGTAGCCGGGCCACGCCCACTCGGCCAGCGCGCCCCGCGCGTCGATGCGGTAGCCGGGCAGCCGGTCCCGTACCGCCGCCCACCGCCGCGACCCGGTCACCTCGGCGGCGACCGTCATGGCGTGCCGGGCGGCGGCGACGTCCATGGTGGCGTTCACGGCGACCGGCACCGGCCGGCCGGTCCCGTCGAGCGGCCCGGTCTCCGGCGAGTACGACGGCACCAGCGCCGGCTGCCCGTCGACGTCGGTGAGCACGTCGGTGAAGAAGTCGGCCACCTCCGCCAGCCACCCCGCCACCTCCCCCAGCGGTTCCCCGGTCACCTGGTGGTGTTCGTAGAGGGGGTGCAGCAGCCAGTGCGCGCCGGCCAGCCACGCGGTGAACGGCCAGTGCGGGTGGACGTGGAACAGGTGCCCGTGTTCACCGTCGGTGCGGCTGGGCGCGAGCAGGCCCCGTGCCCCGTAGACGGCGCGGGCGTTGTCCCGCCAGTGGTCGACCTGGGCGCGGACCAGCCGGGCGTGCGCGGCGGTCACCTCCGGCAACGCGCCGACGTTCGCGCCGGCCAGTTGCAGGTTGAGGTTCGCGTCGGTGGTGAAGTCCCCCGCCCAGGCCGCGTCCCAGGACCCCGTCCAGATGCCGGTCAGTCGGGGTGGCAGCACGCCGCTGGCGCTGAACAGCAGGTACCGGCCGGCGTGGAAGAGACGTTCCAGCAGCGCCGGGTCCAACCGGTCACCGGCGGTGGCCTGCCGGGCGAGCAGCGCACCCACGGGCAGGTCCCGGTCGGCGGCCGGCACCGCCAGGTCCAGGTCGACCCGCCGGTAGGGGACGGTGTGCCGGGTGACGTGCCGGGCCAGCAGCGTCGGGTAGTCGGCCGGGTGCCCGGCGAGTCGCCGCTGCTGTGCGGCGGTGGGCCACGCCGCGGTGGCGGTGCGGTCCAGGACGGTGGTCAGCAGCGCCGGTCCGCGTACCAGCACCCGGTCACCGGCGGGTTCGGCGTCGCCCCGCACCAGGGTCACCGCCTCGAAGCCGTACGCGCCGCCGACGTCGGGGTAGCGGCCCCGCACCCGCAGGAACACCAGCCCGTCGTGGCGGTAGGCGGTGGTGTCGTAGCGCACCGTGTCGGGGCGGCCGGGCAGGTCACCGGTCGCCCCGACGACGCAGTCGCCCTGGTCGAGGTGGGTGACGACCAGCCGGTCGGCGCGGGAGACGAAGCTGCGTCGCCGCCGCCCGGACCACCGCACCACCACCTCGCCGGTGGTGAAGTCGGTGTGCCGCCGGTAGTCACGCACCGTCGTGGCGGGGGCGTCGACGGTCAGCGCGAACCCCGGATGGTACGACTGGGTCCACGCCAGGTCCCGGCCGCCGGTGAGCAGTTCACCGGCCTCGGCGCGGCGGCCGGTGAGGACCAGTTCCCTGATCCGGGGCAGCAACGCGGCCAGGTTCGGTGCCCGCGCGTCGTGGGTGCCGTTGGGCAGCACGAACCGGTGGTGGTTGACCACCAGCCGTTCGGCGTGCGGGTCACCGGGGACCATCAGTCCGTACTCGCCGTTGCCGGTGAGGAAGGCGTCGGGCCAGTCGGCGGCCGGGGCGTCGTCCCAGATCCGGTGTGCCGACGGGGGTGGCCCGCCGGTCACCGGGGGGTCCGGGCCGTCGGCGCGGCGGTGCTGTCCCGGATGGTCAACCGGGGCGGCAGCAGCGTCACCTCCGGCACCGGCTCGTCGTGCAGTTTGCGCATCAGCAACGCCACCGCCTGCCGGCCGATCTCCTCGGCGGGCACCGGCACCGAGGTGATCCGGGGTGCGGCCTGTTCGGCGAACTGGTCGGGGCAGATCGCCACCACCGACATGTCCTGCGGCACCCGCCGTCCCAGGGTCGGCAGGCAGGCCAGCACCGGCCCGACGGCCGCCTCGTTCTGCACCACCAGCGCCGACAGGTCGGGGTGCCGGTCGAGCAGGTCGGCGAGTTCCTGACGGATCGCGGCGGGCCCCTCCTCGAAGGGTTGGGTGACGACGGTGACGCCGTGCCGGTCGGCGGCGGCGGCCACCCCGGCGCGGGTGCGGTGGGCGAAGCCGGTACCCCGGTCGTAGACGGCGGCGGGAGCGCCGAGCAGTGCCACCCGGTGGTGCCCGAGCCGGGCCAGGTGGTCCACGCACACCTGACCGGCGCGGTGGAAGTCCAGGTCCACACAGGTCAGGCCGGTCGGGTCGGCGGGGACGCCGATCAGGACGCTGGGTCGGGTCAGGTCCCGCAGCAGCGGCACCCGCGAGTCGTCCAGCTCGACGTCCATCACCAGCATCCCGTCGACCATGGCGCTGCCGGCGATGCGGCGCAGCCCCGACGGCCCCTCGTCGGAGGTGACGAGCAGGACGTCGTGGTCGAAGCGGCGGGCCGTGGTGACCACCGCGATCGCGAACTGCATCACCACCGGCACCTGCATGCCGGCGCGTAGCGGCAGCACCAGGGCGATGGTGTTGGCGCGTCGGCTGGCCAGCGCCCGCGCCCCGGCGTTGGGGTGGTAGCCCAGTTCCCGGATGCTGGCCAGCACCCGGGTGCGGGTCACCTCGGAGATGGCCCGTTTGCCGCTGAGCACGTACGACACGGTGCTGACCGCCACCCCGGCGTGCCGGGCGACGTCGACGATGGTGACCTGGTCGGACGACTTGCGGCTGCGCCCGGACGTGCCGGTCACCGGGCACCGCCGGCGGTCACCGTGGGGCGGGGTTGCGGCGCGGCGGCGCGGGTGTGCACGGTCACCGCGCCGACGGCGCGGATGTCGCGGGCGGAGCGGCCGACCAGCAGGGTGTGGGTGGCGTCCTCCAGCACCGGGCCGCCGCGCTGCTCGTCCCACCAGGTCAGGTCGTCGGCGCGCAGCCGCAGGGTGACGGTGCGCCGCTGGCCGGGGGCGAGGGTGACCCGGGTGAAGTCGCGCAGCTGCCGCAGCGGCTGCTTGACCCGGGAGCGGCGCTGCCGGGTGTAGAGCTGCACGGTCTCCTCACCCTCCCGGTCGCCGGTGTTGGTGACCTCGACGTTCACCTCGACCTCGTCGCCGGCGGTCACCGTCGGCGGGTCCACCCGCAGGTCAGCGTAGTGGAACCGGGCGTAGCTCAGGCCGTGGCCGAACGGGTACAGCGGCTCGCCCCGGTAGTAGAGGTAGGTGCTGTCGGCGCCGATCACGTCGTAGTCGAGCAGGTCGGGCAGGTCGGCGGCGTCGGGGTACCAGGTCTGGGTGAGCCGGCCGCCGGGGTCGGCTGCGCCGAGCAGCACCTGCGCCAGGGCGGTGCCGTGTTCCTGCCCGCCGTGCGCCGACCACAGCACCGCCGGCAGGTTCTCGTGCGCCCAGCCCACCGCGTACGGGTAGCTGCTGGTGAGTACCAGCACCGTCTGCGGGTTCGCGGCGTGCACGGCGTGCAGCAGCCGTTCCTGCCCGGCGGGCAGGGCCAGGTCGACGCGGTCCTCGGTCTCCCGGCCGTTGACCATCGGGTGGTTGCCGAGGACGACGACGGCCACGTCGGCGGCGTCGGCCAGCGCGGCGGCCTCGGCCACGCCGTCGGCGACGAGTTCGACGGTGAACGCGGTGGCGGTGTCCGGGTCGGTGGCGTCGGCGCGCAGCCGCCCGTCCTCGTCGACCCGCACGTACGCGCCGGTGGCGAGGTGGTGCAGCAGGGTGGTGCCGTCGGGGCGGTGCCGGAGGCGGAACGTCTCCCGCACGATCCAGCCGCCCGGTCCGGGACGGTCGTTGGCCAGTGCCCCGTCGTCGTCGGCACCGACGTGCCGGCCGTTGGCGACGGCGCGTAGCGCCACCACGTCCTGCCCCCAGTCGAACACGTCGAACCAGGTGCCGTCGCGGCCGTCGTCGGCGGTCAGCGGCCCACCCTCGGAGGAGCGGGGGCAGCGGACGTACCGGTCGCCGACGCGCAACGCGATCCGGTCGGCCCCGCAGTGGTGGGTGACGGTGGGCAGTTCCCGGGCGAGGCCCTCCCGGACGGTGACCGCGTACGGCAGGGTGCCGCTGTACCAGTCCTCGTACACGGTGTCGGCGAGCGGGCCGAGGACCGCGACCCGGGGTGGGGTGCGGGTGGGCAGTGGCAGCAGCCCGTCGTTGTCGAGCAGCACGATCGACTGGCGGGCGGCCTCACGGGCCAGGTCCCGGTGGGCGGGGCTGTCGAGCACGTCGGGGCAGACCCCGGCGAACGGGTCCTGCCCGGGTGGGTCCAGGTCGCCGAGGCGGATGCGGATGCTGAGGATGCGGCGGACCGCCCGGTCCACGTCGGATTCGTCGACGAGCCCCCGGCGCAGGGCTTCGGTCAGGCGTTGGACGGTCGGTGCGCTGTCGGTGTCGTCCTCGGTGAAGTTGTCGATGCCGGCGCGCAGGGCGGCGGCGAATCCGGTGACGTGGTCGGGCAGGTGGCCCTGCACGCCGGCGATGTTGGTGACCGCCCCGGCGTCACCGACGACCATCACCTCGTGGCTGGTCCACCGGCGCAGTTCGTCGTTCAGCAGCGGGCTCAGGTGCGCGGGCACCCCGTCGACCAGGTTGTAGGAGGCCATCACGGCGACCGCCGCACCGGCGGCGAGGGGCGCGCGGAACGCGGGCAGTTCGTACTCGTGCAGGACCCGGGGTGGCAGGTCGCTGGAGGTGGTGGCCCGGTCGGTCTCGTTGTTGTAGCCGAGGAAGTGCTTCACCGTCGGGGCGGTGCGCAGCCGGTGGGGGTGGTCGCCGCGCAGCCCGGACGCGTAGGCGGTGGCGAGCCGGCCGGTCAGCCACGGGTCCTCCGACCAGCCTTCCTCGTTGCGGCCCCAGCGGGGGTCGCGCAGCGGGTTGACCACCGGCGCCCACACGTTGAGCCCGACGCCGGCGGGGTCGGCCTGGTGTTTGACCCGCACCTCGGTGCCGACGGCGTCGCCGACGGCCCGGATCAGGTCGGGGTTCCAGCTGCTGGCCAGGCCGACGACCTGCGGGAAGACGGTGGCCGGGCCGAGCCAGGCGACCCCGTGCAACGCCTCGGTGCCGGTGCGGAAGCCGGGCAGGCCCAGCCGGGGCACGGGGGCCTGCCACTGGTGCAGCAGGCCGATCTTCTCCGGCAGGGTGAGCTGGGCCAGCAGCTCGTCGGCGTGCGTTTCGGGGGACGGTCCGGTGGGGTCGTTCATCTGCGGTTACCTTCCGGTGGCTCGCGGTGAGGCGTCCGGCCGGCGGTCGAAGCGTTTCGACGGCCGTGGTGACGTGCGGCATCGCGGAGTGAGGGTGGTGGCGGTCGTCGGCCCGGAGCGGCGAAGCGCTTCGACGACTGCGGAAAACGTGCCGCCCCGGGTGCCCGAACGACGGGGCGGCGGTTCGAGGTTGGCACCTGCGCGTCGGCCGGTCAAGAGGTGACCGGCCCCCGGATCAACCGGCGGGGAGTCGACCGGCCTCGATGGTGGCCAACGCGGCGGTGGCGCCGCCCAGCGCGGGGGCGGCGGAGTCCAGCGTGGAGGCGTCGAGGCGGCAGCCCCCGGCCTGCGGGGCGAGGGTCCGGGCGACCAGTTCCGCGCGGGCGGCCGGCAGCAGCCAGGGCGCGAGGGTGGCGAAGTGCCCGCCGACCACGATCGCCTCCGGGTTGAGCAGGTTCGCCAGGATCGACGCCCCGTGCCCGAGGTGCCGGCCGATCTCGGCGAGCCCGGCCAGCACGGCCGGGTCCTCCTGCCGGGCCGACGCCACGATCCGGTCGAGTTCCGGCAGGTAGTCGGTGACCGGGCCGTCCTGGATGGCGTCGGGCAGCAGGCGGGCCACCACGGCCGGCAGCGCGGTCGACGCGGCCAGGCCGCCGCGGCGGCCGCACGGGCCCCGGGGGCCGGGCGGGGGGCGGCGGAGGGGGGCGAGGTGAACCGCGGGGCGCCCGCCCCCCCCCCGCACCC
>NZ_JBMDWU010000089.1:0-1761 GCF_048594385.1 Micromonospora sp.
CCGCGCCGGAGCCGCCCCCACCGCGCCGGCGACGGCGGCGACGCGGCCGGCCCGGCTCACCCTCGGTGGCCGACCCGGTGGCGACGGCGGGCTCGCCGGTCGGGCCGGCGGCGGTGTCGGTGGACCCGCCGGTGGTCGCCGTGGTCGACTCGCCCCCGACCACCTCGCCGGCCCGGCGACGACGCCGGCTACGGGGGGTACGGGTGCCTTCCTCGGCGGCCTCCACGGGCGTTCCGGTGGCGTCCGGCACGTCGGAGTCGGGGCGGGCCCGACGCCGGTCACCGCGTCCACCGCCCCGGCCACTGCTCTCGCCGCGCCCCCGGCTCTCGCCGCGCCGACCGCCCCGGCCACCGCTCTCGCCCCGGCGGGGCCGCCCACCCAGGTCCTCCTCGACCTCGGCGGAGAGCCCGGCGCGGGTCCGCTCGGCGGTCGGCAGGGTGCCGGTCATCTCGGGGGAGATGTCCAGGTCGGTGTAGAGGTGCGGGGAGGTGTGGTAGGTCTCCGGCGGCTCGGGCATGTCGAGGCCGAGCGTCTTGTCGATGATCCGCCACCGGGGCATGTCGTCCCAGTCGACGAAGGTGACCGCGACCCCGGTCGCCCCGGCCCGGCCGGTACGACCGATCCGGTGGGTGTAGGTGTCCTGGTCCTCGGGGCAGTCGTAGTTGATGACGTGGGTGACGCCGCTGACGTCGATGCCCCGGGCGGCCACGTCGGTGGCGACCAGGGTGTCGATCTTGCCGGCCCGGAACGCGCGCAGCGCCCGTTCCCGCGCGCCCTGGCCCAGGTCGCCGTGCACGGCGGCCACCGCGAAGCCCCGGAAGTCGAGGTCCTCGGCGACCCGGTCGGCGGCCCGCTTGGTCCGGGTGAAGATCATGGTCAGCCCGCGCCCCTCGGCCTGGAGGATCCGCGCCACGATCTCGATCTTGTTCATCGAGTGGGTGCGGTACGCCAGCTGCTGGGTCTGCGGGGACGGGCCGGTCTCGGCGGTGTGCCCGGCGTGGATCGTCACCGGCCGGCGCAGGAACCGCCGGGAGAGGGTGACGATCGGGTCCGGCATGGTCGCCGAGAAGAGCATGGTCTGCCGGTCCTCCGGCAGCATCGCCAGGATCTTCTCGACGTCGTCGAGGAAGCCCAGGTCGAGCATCCGGTCGGCCTCGTCGAGCACCAGCGCGCGGACCCGGTCCAGCCGCAGGTGCTTCTGCTTCTGCAGGTCCATCAGCCGGCCGGGGGTGCCGACCAGGATCTCCACGCCCTTGCGCAGCGCGTCGATCTGCGGCTCGTACGCGACGCCGCCGTAGATCGGCAGCACCCGGACGCCCCGGGTACGGCCGGCGGCGGCGAGGTCCTTGGCGACCTGGATGCCCAGCTCGCGGGTGGGTACGACGACAAGCGCCTGCGGCACTCCGTCACTGCCCTCGCCGGGGGCCAGGAGCCGCTCCAGCAGCGGTACGCCGAAGCCGAGGGTCTTGCCGGTGCCGGTCGGCGCCTGCCCGATCATGTCGGTACCGCGCATCGCGATCGGGATCGCGTACTCCTGGATGGCGAAGGCGCGGGTGATGCCCGCCGCGGCCAGGGCCTCGACGGTCTCGGGTCGCGCGCCGAGCGCGGCGAACGTGGGGGCCTCCGGGCGGACCGGGGCGGTGGGGGCCAGTTCCTGGCCCTCCAGTTGGTCGAGAATCTGTTCGCTCATCTGGATCTGGGGGTGCCCTCTCGTGGTGCGCCCCGTGGTGTCCTCAGGGCGCGGTCGGTATGGCGTGGGCC
>NZ_JBMDWU010000009.1:0-13676 GCF_048594385.1 Micromonospora sp.
CCGACGAGGTCGCGCGCGACTGGCGACGACTTCGCGAGGAGGCAGTTGAGGCCGCCGAGCGGTTCGAGCCGGACGGCCACATCGCCTCGTCGTCAAGCCTGCTCGCCGCGCTGCGTCGGCTCAGGGCGGAGCAGCGGCTGACCGACGAGGAACTCGAACGGCGACTCGACGCGGTGAGTGGGCAGCGACTGAAGGGCGCATTGTCGGGTTCGGTGCCGGGAAGAGCGCAGGTTGACGCCATCCTGGCCGGCGAGGTCGCCCTCGATCCGGATGCACTGGGTTACCTCGTCCTCTGCCTCGGTGCACACGAGAGCCAGGTCCGCGCCTGGTGTGCGCTGGCCGATCGCCTCGGCGAACAGCAGACGGAACCGCAGGACCCGTTGTCCGATCCGCTCGTCGCGTCGGTCCCGTCGGCAGATGCAGTGATCGCCTCGGATACGGCGGCCGAGGGGACTCCTGGACCCTCGATCGTGCGACCACCCCGGCGGCGGTGGTACCTGCTGGCGGCGGCACTGACCGCCGTTTCCCTGGTCCTTCTGAGCATGGCGACGGGCGACCGCAGGCGCGACCGGGTCTCGCCGGCCAACGAGCGGGCCGGTGGGCCGGTGGTGGAGGAGGCGGCGGACGGTCGGTACGAGGTCTTCGTGCTGGGCCAGCGGATAGTGGTCACACCGCAGTCGGCGCTCGCCCGGGAGGACGCCGTGCTCACCCGGCTGGTCGTCTCCCGGACGACCACCTCGTCCCAGGTGGACGACCACGAGAAACGGGAGTTCCGAAGGACCGTCTCTGACGGGCAGGACTGCGAGTCCAGCACGCTGATCGACGCGAACGACCGGAGGAAGCCTGAGCCGACGCAGTGCACTGCCTCCGCGCTGACCCGGTTGCGGGTTCCGAACCCGTCGACGGACCCCCGGGAACTCAGCCGGCAACTCCTGGTCGATCAGGGAGCCGAGCCGGGGTCAGCGGCCGAGTCGCTGGCCGTGCTCCGGGGGATAGCCAACCTCAACAAGGAGCACTGTCTCGGTTCCGCACAGCGAGCGGCGGTCCTGCGGGTGCTTGCCGGTCTGCCCGGTCTGGTCTTTCGGGACTGGTCGATCGACGAGACGGGTCGGCAGGGACTGGCGTTCAGCATCGACGGCGAAGCCGCGGAGGAGACTGTGGACACCCGGGACACGCTCGTCGTCGACCCTGCTTACGGTGCACTCCTGTTCCACGAGCAGACCGTACGTCCCGAGACGCCGGTGCCGGTGGTCGAATCCGGAACCACGTTCTTGGACTGCGAGCGCAGGAAGGGGCGCGACTGAGTACCCGCCCGGGGAGGGTGGGTCTTCTGCGAAACCCACCCCGGGCGGCGGTACCGTCGAGCCGAGGTGTCAGAAACGCGGCCCCGAAAAGGCGAATCGGGGATGCGCCATGTGAAGAATGACGCCGACGGTGGCGGTTTCCGGCCCGGATGGTGCCGGTGATCGGCTGCCGAAGGGTCGATCCCACATGGTCATGCCCTTGATCGCCGGGGACGGGTCTGATCCGCCCGATCCGAGGCGGCAAAGAGTTTAGCGGAAATCGATGATCGAAGCCGTCCTGCGGTCGATCAGGATCCCCTTCCGGTCTGGCGATCATTCGGGGCGCGACTCTACCCTGAGCCAACAGGCGTCACGGAGCGTCGCCACTCGATCTCGGAGCGTTCATCGGGTGCTCCCGACCTGCCCTGCTGTCGCTCGACCGAGGGAGGGAAGCCACCATGGTCCGTGCCGTTCGCCGCCTGCTGGCCGGCGTGATGATCAGTTTCCTGATCATATTTGGCAGCTTCTCGGCCGCCACCCCTGCGGCTGCGGAATCGGGAACCTCGCCAGATGTGCTCGCCGCCCCCAGTTGCCCGGACGGGTGGTTCTGCTTCTACGACGACGTGCGATTCGGCACCCCCTACGGCAAGCTGTCCGACTGCGGCTGGCAGAACCTGGCCACCTGGGGCTGGCAGAACCGCACGGAAGCGGTCTACTACAACCTGAAAAGCGGTTCGGTGACGTTCTACGAGAGCAACGGCACTCCGCTTTTCATGGTGAGCGCCTCGAAGAGATCCATCAGCGATGTCTACCCGAAGCAGAACAGGGCGGACAAGGTCTACCGGGCCTGTTGAACGAGGGACAGCCCGTCGGATCGATCCTGGAACCGGCGCCCGGGCGCACCTCTGCCGACGGCTGTCGCCGTACCTGGAGACGGCGGACCGAACACGCGAGGGCCGGGTCCGAACGGACCCGGCCCTCGACGGTGCGGTGGTCGGTGCGTCAGCGCTCGACGTCGCCGGTGATGAAGCCCTCGACGGCGGCGTGCGCGTCGTGGTCGGCGTACTGCACCGGCGGGGACTTCATGAAGTACGAGGAGGCCGACAGGATCGGGCCACCGATCTTGCGGTCCAGCGCGATCTTCGCGGCCCGGACGGCGTCGATGATGACACCTGCCGAGTTCGGCGAGTCCCACACCTCGAGCTTCAGTTCGGCGTTGAGCGGGGTGTCGCCGAAGGAACGACCCTCCAGGCGGATGTACGCCCACTTGCGGTCGTCCAGCCACGGCACGTGGTCCGACGGGCCGATGTGCACGTCGCTCTTGACCATCTCGTGCGGGATCTGGGACGTGACCGACTGGGTCTTCGAGATCTTCTTCGAGACCAGCCGGTTGCGCTCCAGCATGTTCATGAAGTCCATGTTGCCGCCGAAGTTGAGCTGGTAGGTGCGCAGCAGCTCGACCCCACGGTCCTCGAACAGCTTCGCCAGCGCGCGGTGCACGATGGTGGCACCGACCTGGCTCTTGATGTCGTCGCCGACGATCGGCAGGCCGGCGTCGGTGAACTTCTGCGC
The DNA here is from genome assembly GCF_048594385.1 of Micromonospora sp. Lineage (NCBI taxonomy): Bacteria > Bacillati > Actinomycetota > Actinomycetes > Micromonosporales > Micromonosporaceae > Micromonospora > Micromonospora sp. The sequence goes on from NZ_JBMDWU010000009.1 coordinate 2,856, forward strand.
CCACTGCGGGTCGGAGGCGATGAAGACCGGCAGCGCGTTGACGAAGGCGCAGCCGGCGTCGATCGCGGCCTGGGCGTAGAACTTCGCCGCCTGCTCGGAACCGACCGGCAGGTAGCAGACGACCACGTCGACCTGGGCGTCGCGCAGCGCCTTGGTCACGTCGACCGCCTCGGCGTCCGACTCCTCGATGATCTCGCGGTAGTACTGGCCCAGGCCGTCGAAGGTCGGGCCGCGCTGGACGCTGACGCCGGTGGGCGGCACGTCGCAGAGCTTGATGGTGTTGTTCTCGCTGGCGACGATCGCCTCCGCGAGGTCCATGCCGACCTTCTTGGCGTCCACGTCGAACGCCGCGACAAAGTCCACGTCCGATACGTGGTAGTCGCCGAAGGTGACGTGCATGAGACCCGGGACGCGGTCGTTCGGGTCGGCGTTGCGGTAGTACTCCACGCCCTGCACGAGGGACGAGGCGCAGTTACCCACACCGACGATGGCGACGCGGACGGAGCCCATAGCGTCTGCCTCCTTCTTCTTCATCACGGCCGCTCTTTCCTGGACTCTCCAGGCGGAGGCGGGCTGTTGTTGTCTCGTGGACCGTCGGCCACCCCGGGTCGCGGGGCGGTCGGGGCACGGCCGGAGCGCTCGTTGGCGATGAGCTCCTCCAGCCAGCGGACCTCACGCTCGCAGGCGTCGAGGCCGTGGCGTTGCAGTTCCAGGGTGTACGCGTCGAGCCGCTCGGCCGCCCGGCCCAGCACGTCCCGAAGTCCTTCGCGACGTTCCTCGATCGTGCGTCGGCGGCCCTCCAGGATGCGCAGCCGGGTCGCCTGGTCGGTGCGGGCGAAGAACGCGAAGTGCACGCCGAAACCCGTGTCGTCGTACGTCTCCGGCCCGGCCTGCGCGATCAGTTGGGCGAACCGTTCCTTGCCCTCGGCGGTGATCTTGTAGACCACCCGACCGCGCCGGCTGGTCAGCGCGGGAACCTCCTCGGCGGTGGCCGGTGCGTCGGCGGCCTCGGTGATCCAACCCGCCGCCTGCAACCTGCGCAGGGTCGGGTAGAGCGAGCCGTAGCTGATCGCCGCCCGGATGGCGCCGAGCTTGGCGGCGAGCTCCTTGCGGAGTTCGTAGCCGTGCATCGGGGACTCCTGGAGGAGGCCGAGGATGGCGAGTTCCAGCACGGGCCACCCTTCCCCTGCCGTCGGGGCGGAAGGTCAACCGCCTCGATGTATCGGACCGATACATCGCACGTTAGTACCTCGATCGGCGTCCGGGCAAACCCCCGTTGTGCGCCGGCCTATTCACGGATCGTGACGGTGGTCGCCCCACCCGACCGGAGCGCGTACCCTTTGCCGCATGCGTACGTCTCGCCAGGTGGTCGACTACTCGCTCCAGAAGCGGGCAGTGCTGCGTGACCTCCACGCCGGGCGGGTCGGCACGTACGACGTCTGCGACGCGTCGCCGTACCTGAAGAACGCGGCCCGCTTCCACGGCGAACCGACCGACCAACGGTGTCCGATCTGCCGGAGCGAGAACCTGACCCACGTCCACTACATTTACGGGGACGAACTCAGGCAGTCGGCGGGCCAGGCGCGTTCCCTGGCCGAATTGCCCGTGCTGGCGATGACGCTGCGTGAGTTCCAGGTCTTCGTGGTGGAGGTGTGCCTCGGCTGTGACTGGAACCATCTCGTCGAGCAGTTCCTGCTCGGCCGGGACGGGCTGGCCGAGGGCGGCCCGGAGCAGGGGGTGGCGGACGCCGCCACCGCTGCCACGCAGGGGCGAAGGCGAGAGGCGCAACGGTGAACCTGGCTGATCCGGTCGATTCGGGTGGCGTACGACACAGTCACCGCGACCGGCGGCACTTCGGCCCGAATGGCCCGAATGATGTGGAATTTGCAGCGCGTCCCCGGCTCCGCGCCGGCCTCCCGACGCGTGTGTCAACTCACGGCAACCCGGTGGTGACGCCCCCGCGTCCCACCGCGACCGGCAGGGTGTGAGGAATGAACTCGTACGGCGATCCCAGTTCCCCGCGTGCGCGGGCCCAGGTTCCGGGTTCGAACGGCGGCCCCGGACCGGGGGCGGACGACGGGTACCCCCGGCGGGGCGGTGACGCCCGGGGCTCGGCCCCGGCGGGCCGGGCCTCGGTCGGCGGTGCCGCCCCCACCGGGCGGGCTTCGGCGGCGGTCCCCCCGCCGCGCACGACAGGTGGTGCCGCCGGATCGGCCTCCGTCGGCCGGGCCGTCCCGGGCCGGGCCTCGGTGCCGGTCTCGCCGGCCGGGCCGGGTCGGGCGTCCGTACCGGTCTCCCCGGCCTCGCCGGGATGGGGTGGCCCGGGCCGGGCGTCGGTGCCGGTCTCCCCGGCGGGCGGGCCTTCCGGCCGGGCCTCGGTGGGGACGGCCTCCGCGGGGCGGGCCAGCGTCGGCGCGGCCTCGGTCGGCTCCGCCGGGCGGGCCTCCGTGGCGCGGGCCGGCGTCCCGCAGGCCGGCGGCGGGCCGGGTGGCCCGAACGGGCCGAACGGGCCGGGCCGTGGCTACGGCGGTGCGGGCGGCGGGCGCGGGCGTGGTCCGGGTGACCCGGACGCGATGGCGCGGGCGAAGCGGCGTAAGCGGATCAACCTGTTGATCGCCAGCTTCGCGGTCTTCATCATGCTCGCCGGCCTCGGGGTGGTCGGGTTCACCTACTACTCCACCACTGTGGTGCTGCCGAACCAGATCAAGCTGCCGCTCGCCACCACCATCTACGCGAGCGACAACAAGACGGTCATCGCCAAGGTGGGCGAGCAGAACCGCACCTTCGTCTCGATCAACCAGATCCCGCAGCACATGCGGGACGCGGTGGCGGCGGCGGAGGACAAGAACTTCTACGAGCACGCCGGTGTCGACTACAAGGGCATCGCCCGTGCCGCCTGGAACAACCTCTCCAACGGCGACAAGCAGGGCGCCTCGACGATCACCCAGCAGTACGCCCGCAACGCCTACGAGAACCTCCAGGACGACTCGTACGCGCGGAAGGTGAAGGAGGCGATCGTCGCCTCCAAGCTCAATGATCAGTTCACCAAGGAACAGATCATGGAGCACTACCTCAACACCATCTACTTCGGTCGTAACGCGTACGGCATCGAGGCGGCGGCGTGGGCGTACTTCGGCAAGCCGGTCTCGAAGGTCGACGTGGCCGAGGCCGCCGTGCTCGCCGCGTTGATCAAGCAGCCGGAGCCGAGCAGCACGCACAAGGGCTTCGACCCGTCGATCAACCCCACCGACGCCAAGAGCCGCTGGGACTACGTCATCAAGAACATGATCGAGATGCGCTGGGTCGACGCCCCCGGCCGGCCGGCGCATCCGACGGAGTATCCGACGAAGACGTTGCAGACCCCCAAGGAATCCCGGTCGGGCGTCAAGTTCGGGGTCAACACCCCGATCGGTAACGTCATCAACTACGTGTCGGCGGAGATGCGGGAGAAGAAGCTCTGCACCGACAACGACGCGGAAGTGACCGAGCGTAAGCCGCGCTGTTCGGCGATGCTCCGCGAGGGTGGTTACCGGATCAGGACCACCATCGACAACAAGGTACAGAAGGCCGTCACCGGTGCCGCCCAGCGCAGCACCAAGGGCTCGGAGCTGGACGGGGCCCGCAAGAACCTGATGGCCGCCGTGGTCTCCATCGACCCGCGTAACGGTCGGGTGCTCGGCTACTACGGCGGGGACGACGGCACCGGTACCGACTACGCCGGCACCAACACCGACACCAACGGCAACGTCACCGGTGGGCACTCGCCCGGCTCCAGCTTCAAGATCTACACGCTGGCGGCGGCGCTGGAGGCCGGCAAGTCCGTCGAGTCGCGCTGGAAGGGCCGGGCGTTCACCCCGGAGGGCGACAAGTTCCGGGTCAGCAACGCCGGCAACGACAACCCCAAGTGTGGGGACTCCTGCACGTTGCGCGAGTCCACGCTGCAGTCGTTGAACGTGCCGTTCTACCACGTCAGCCTGGACATCGGCCCCGACAAGATCGTCGACATGGCGGCCAAGGCCGGCGTCAGCATGATGTGGCAGACCAACGTGAGCCCGCCCAAGGGGCACGACCTGACCAAGGAGAAGGCCACCGACCTGGCGCCCGACCCCTTCTACCACGTGGTCGCCTACGGCCAGTACCCGATCACCGTGCTCGACCATGCCAACGGTCTCGCCACCTTCGCCAACAAGGGCATCTACAACAAGGCCCACTTCCTGATCTCCGCCGAGAAGCAGAACAAGGAGACCGGTAAGTGGGAGAAGCTCGGCGGCGAGCAGCTCAAGCCGCAGAAGCGGATCAACCCGGACGTGGTCGCCGACGTGACCGATGTGTTGGAGGCATACCCGGGCCGGATCAGCCACACCCTGGCCGACGGCCGGAAGGCGACCGCCAAGACCGGTACCTGGGAGCTCAAGGAGGGCACCAACCAGAACGGTGACGCCTGGACCGTCGGGTACACCCCGCAGCTCGCCACCGCCGTCTGGGTGGGCAACAAGGGCAAGCGGGAAGCGATCAAGCTGAACAACGGCGACAACATGACCGGTTCCTCCATGCCCGGCGAGATCTGGGAACGGGTCATGAACGGCGCGCTCAAGGGCGAGGAGAAGCTGGACTTCCCGCCGGCGGCGAAGGTCGGCGACCCGGAGTCCGGCAACGGCACCCCGCCGCCGCCCCCGCCGCCACCGCCGAACCCGAACGGCCAGAACTGCGCCCCGACCGACCTGCAGTGCCTCCTCGGCGGCGGTAACCAAGGCGGCAACCAGGGTGGGAACCAAGGCGGCAACCAGGGCGGCAACCAAGGTGGGAACCAGGGCGGCAACCAGGGTGGTAATCAGGGAGGGAACCAGGGCGGCGATCCGCCGATCCCGCCCAACCAGAACCTCCCCGGCGGGAACGGCGGCGGACTGCTGCCGACCCCACGCGCCCGGGACTGAGCCGAAACCCGCACCGACGAGCGTCAATGCCGCTGCCGGCGATCCGCATACCTGCGGTCGCCGGCAGCGGCGTTTGTCCGCCCAGCCGGCGTCCATGCGCGGTCATGAATCTATGCGCTTGTCCTCTGAGGGGAGCATAATCCACTTCCGTTAGGGTGAACCCAGGTAATTTTGCATATTTGTTTCAAACAATAAGCATTTCTTGCAGGGATTGACGTCGGTCGAGCAAATTGATAATGTCTGGGGCATGTCGAATTCTAAGCGATTCTCCGCTATGGCTATTACTGCTGTTTCATGCTTTTCGGTTCTTGTGCCGACGGGTGCTGCTCAGGCGAACGAGAGCATTGGGGCAGGTGCATCTTTTCGGATCCCTGAAGGAGGTCAGGGGGAAGGGGGATCAAGCGCCAGTAGGATTTTGTCCTGTTACAGTGACGCAAAGAACTACGCTGACATGAATGATTCGTTCACCTGGCCGTCCTCGGGCTATGCGAAGACCACTTCGGCCTTTAGTGATATACAGATAATGCCTCGCGACCGGGGGGTAAATGCCCAGGTTTGCTTCCGTCGAACTGGGAAGTGCAACGGGCTGAAGTGGGCTTCGGTCGGGACATGGACTGTCATTGCCACCGATGTTTTGGATGCCACCGAGTTCTATGTAGATTTCGACCGACGGGGTGCGGGACTGGTTGCCTACTGACTTGCAGTGGATCGCTTTGCCGCGAAGGTAAATGCGATCCAAGTAGAGATTGTGGCGTCTTGCTCCGTTGTTCCGCCGTCTAAGAGTTGTGAATGCATTTCTAGTGCTGCGGGATGAGCGTGTGAGCTAATATTAAGGTCGTGGATATTGGTATTGGCTGCGATTTGCCGTGCATGTCGCCGTAATCAACCCATGGCTCCAGCCGGCCGCGGTCAGATCCTGCACTCCCCTCGAAGAGGATGCTGATGCTTGCCGATGCATCTACAAGCACCAGGTATCCGCGTGGAGAGCAGGCTCAGAGCCTCGCAGTTGGGAACGTTGTACGGCAAGATACCTATCCATGAGCACCCAGCCGACGGCCGGCATCGACGACGCCGGGAGCAGCGACCACCCGTCCCGATCGGACGGCTTCGTCCGAGGCGTCTCCGAGGCGATCGGCGGACCGCTCGGCGACCACGCCGTCGCCGTCGACCGGCCCGCCGGTCGCGAGAGTCGGTTCTGGACGGCGGCCCGGATCGTGCTGGCCCTGGCCTGCCTGACCCTGGCGCTGCACTGGGTGCAGAAGGCGCCCTGCCAGAACGGCGCCTGGCAGAACAACATCCAGTACACCCGGATGTGTTACACCGACGTGCTGGCCCTCTACTACGCCGAGGGCCTGCACGAGGGCAAGGTCCCCTACCGGGATCACCCGGTGGAGTACCCGGTGCTCACCGGCTACATGATGGGCGCGCTCGGCCTGCCGGTGCACTCGCTCGGCGTCGACGACCCGACGATCAACCAGGGGCGCTGGTTCTACAACGCCAACGCGTTGACCCTCGGCGCGCTCGCCGTCGCCACCGTCGGGGTGATCCTCGCCCTGCGTCGCCGACGACCGTGGGACGGAGCCCTGTTCGCCCTGGCCCCGGCGTTGTTCCTCACCGCCACCGTCAACTGGGACTTCCTCGCCATCGGGCTGGCCGCCTTCGGGCTGGCCGCCTGGGCGAAACGACAACCCGCCCTGGCCGGCGTCCTGCTCGGCCTCGGCGGCGCGGCGAAGATGTGGCCGCTGTTCCTGCTCGGCCCGATCCTGATCCTCGGTCTGCGCGCCGGTCGGCTACGGGCCGCGCTCACCGCCGTCGCCACCGGCCTGGTCGCGCTGGTCGCGGTGAACCTGCCGACGGCGATCCGCTACCCCGACAACTGGGGACGGTTCTTCGAGCTGAACACCACCCGACCCATCGACTGGGGCACGCTCTGGTACATCGGGCGGTACCTCGACGGCAAGGTGAACACGGGCAGCCCCGGCGACCAGGGCCCGTTCCAGTGGCTGAACGCCAACATCCCGACCCTCAACAACCTGTCGTACGCCCTGTTCGGGCTGGCCTGCATCGGCGTGGCCGTACTGGCGCTGCGGGCACCCCGACGGCCCCGGCTGGCCCAGCTCGCGTTCCTGGTGGTGGCCGCCTTCCTGATCTTCAGCAAGGTCTGGTCGCAGCAGTTCGTGCTCTGGCTGCTGCCGCTGGCGGTGCTCGCCCGTCCCCGCTGGGGCGCCTTCCTCGCCTGGCAGTTCGCCGAGGTCTGCTACTTCGTCGCCTTCTACGGCGAACTGCTCGGCTCGGCCACCAGCCGCCCGGTCTTCCCCGAGGGGGTCTTCGTGCTCGCCTCGTCGCTGCGGCTCGGCACGGTGGTGGTGCTCTGCGTCCTGATCGTCAAGGACATCCTGCACCCGGAGCGCGACGCGGTCCGCCAGACCTACCTCGACGACCCGGACGGCGGCGTGCTCGACGGCGCCCCCGACGCCCCCTGGCTGTCCAAACTCCGCCGCAAGACCCCCGCCGCCGAACCGGAACCAGCCCCCACCCCTGCCTGACACCACGCATCCCAACCCCACCGCAACCCGACCTCAGAGACGGAACACGACGGCGTTGCCGACCTGCTGGCGGGTGATGCCCAACTGCTCGACCGGCGCGTCCACCGTCACCTCCCACGGCGTGCCGACGATCTGGTCCCGCAGTACCACGACGTTGCGTACGCCGAGGGTGCGCAGGTAGTCGACGCTGGTCTGGTCGGGGAAGGCCGCCGACACCCGGCGCACGTCGTCGAGTTGCTTCGGGGTGAAGCCGCTGCCCCCGTTGACCACCTGTTGGAAGCGGGTGGTCGACCAGAGCATCACCGGCTGGTCCTGGTTCTGGCCGCTGGGCAGCACCAGCAGCGGACCCTCCACCGTGCGCATCGCCACCGGCTGCTCCGGCACGACCGGGTGCGGCGTGTCGTTCAGCCCTTCCACCAGCACCAGCAGCAACGGCAGCAGAGTGACCGCCCGCAGCCACGGCGACGGCCTGGAGGGCACCCGGTCGGCGCTGATCTCGCGTACCCGCCGGGCGAAGGCGCTCACCGCACCGGCCGCGAGCAGGCCGAGCAGGAGCGTCGTCCAGAGCATCATCCGTCCCGGCGTACGCAGCCCGTTGAACCCGGGCAGGTGCTCGAACAGTGGGGCGTAGGTGAAGGTGCCGTCGAAGAACCGGGTCCCCATCGCGATCACCATCGTGACGATCACCCCGGCGAGCATCAGCAGCCGGTGCCGCAGCCGCCACACCGAGAAGAAGAGCCCACCGGCCGCCAGCGCGTACAGCACGAAACCCGGCAGGAGGGTCATCTCCGGGTGCCAGGGCAACGCGGCCCGCGCCCCCTCGTGCAGGCCGCCCCAGATCCACGACTCGGCGGGCGCGGTGAAGAAACCACTGGCCGGCGGCGAGTAGACGCCGATGTCGCCGAGCGTGCGTTCCGCGTTCGGGTGCAGCTCGGCCACCTTGAAGTACGGCACCGCCAGCAGCGCGCCGACGGCGGCGAAGAGCAGTCCGCCGATCAGGTCGGCGACGAACAGCCGGCGACCGAAGGGCCGCCGTACGCGTCGCCGCCGCCAGAACCACACCGCCGCCGAGACCAGCAGGGTCAGTGCGAGGACGTACGCGAAGACCAGGCCGATGCCGAAGCCGAGGCTGAGCTGCCAGGCGGCCACCACCCACCCGGCGTACGCCCAGCCGACCCGGCGGCGTTCGGGGCGGTAACCGTGCCGCAGTGACCAGCCGTGGCCCCGGGCCAGCATGGCCAACGCCAGCGGGATACCACCGTTGGAGACGATGTGCAGGTGCCCCGCCTGGGCGAGCAGCCACGGCGCGTACGTGTAGCTGACCCCGGCGACCGCCGAGCCGATCCGGCCCGCGCCCAACTGTCGGGCCAGCACGTACGCCCCGAAGGTGGCCATGGCGTGGGCCAGCACGAACATGATGTTGTAGCGGAGCACGGCGGCGTCCGGGCCGGTGCCGAGCAGGCCGGCCGGGGCGTACCCGAGCAGCATGTCGGAGAAGGCGAAGCTCCATGGTTCCGGGAAGAACGTGTTGGACTGGAACAACTGCCCCGGATTCGTCCGCAGGGCGTGCCCGGACCAGGCCATCTGCCACGCCTGCAGGCTCGGGTCCCAGTAGTCCTGCGGGAGCGTGTAGAGCGGATAGCGCAGGGTCGGCCAGGTCATCCCCACGGCGAGGGCGAGCGAGGCGAGGACGGCGAGCGTCCACTCGTGCACCAGGAACCGGCCGGTGGCGCGGACGGCCCGTCCGGTGCGGCCGGGCACCGGCTCCGGCGCGGGTGCGAACGAGGTCCACGGATCGGTCTCGGCCGCCGGCTTGTTCTCTCCGTCCCCGGCGGGACCGTCGCCCCGGCCCTTCCCGGGCCCGTCCTGCCCGGTCCTGCTTCTGCGGAACTTGTCCTTCCAGGTCCGGCGCGTGCCGGTCTGGTCGGGTGCGCCGGCCTGACCGGCCGCTGCCGCAGTCGCTCCGGCCTTTTCCACCGTCGTCCCGGACGGCTGGACCTCCGTCCCGGCCGGCCCAGGCGCAGCCCCGCCCTTACCGCCCCCGGCCCGGCCCTCGTCGGCCCCCGGACCGGCTCCGTCGGGCCTCGGGTCGGCTCCGGCGGGCTCCGCGTCCGATCCGGCGGGCTTCGGGTCGGGCCCGCCGGGCGTCGCACTCGATCCGGCCGGCCCCGAGCCGGCTCCGTCGGGCTTCGGGTCGGTTCCGTCGGTCGGGGACGGGTCGGTCCTGCCCGGCTCCGAGCTGTCGCGCGCGTCGGGTGCCGGCCGGTCCTGCGGCGACCCCGTCCCGCCCGCGGGGGTCGGGTCCGTACTGCCGGTCTGCCGTGGGGGTGGGCTGCCGCCCGTCGCGTTGGTGGTCATCGGCGTTCAGGCCCCCGTGCCGAGCTGTTCGCGGAGGAAGGCGATGTCCGCGCCCTGACCGGTCGCCCCGCCGGGGGTCTCCACGATGACCGGGGCGTCGGCCGCCCGGATCACCGCCACCAGCAGCTCCGGGTCGATGGTGCCGCCGTCGAGGTTGTCGTGCCGGTCCTGCCCGGAGTTGAACCCGCCCTTGGAGTTGTTCGCGTGCACCAGGTCGATCCGGCCGGTGATCGCCTTGACCCGGTCGACCAGGTCGAGTAGCTCCTCGCCACCGGCGTACGCGTGGCAGGTGTCGAGACAGAAGCCCACCTCGTAGTCACCGAGGGCGTCCCAGAGCCGGGCCAGCGCGTCGAGCCGCCGGGCGCATGCGTTGTCGCCACCGGCGGTGTTCTCGATCAGGACCGGGACGGGGAACCCACCGGAGTCGGCCGCGTACGCGAAGGTCTTGCGCCAGTTGTCGAAGCCGACCGCGAGGTCGTCACCGGCGTTGACGTGGCCGCCGTGCACGATCAGCCCCCGGGCGTCGAGCTGAGCCGCCGCGGTGGCATGGCCCAGCAGGAGCTTGCGGCTGGGGATGCGGATCCGGTTGTTGAGGGTGGCCACGTTGATGACGTACGGGGCGTGGACGTAGACGTCGACCTCGGCGGCGCGCAGCCGGTCGGCGTCCTCCCGGGGTTTCGGGGCCTTCCAGCCCTGCGGGTCGGAGAGGAAGAACTGCACCGCCTCGGCGGCGCGGGTGGCCGCCTCCGCCAACGGGTCGGCCTGGTCGACGTGGGCTCCGATACGCATGCAGGCGAGCCTACGTCGAGGCACCGACGTGCGGGGTGGTGGCGCGGCCGGGTCGTGGTGTCCCACCGCGGGCGGCGGTCGTCACCCGGCCGGCCCGCCGGTCGTTGGTCCGGACGGGGATCGACGATTGGCCGACGCCGATCATCGGGCAAAAGCGCTGATTCTCTCCACACGTGACGAAATCGTTGTACCGT
>NZ_JBMDWU010000090.1:0-9000 GCF_048594385.1 Micromonospora sp.
CGCGGTCGATGCGACCGCGTCCGCCCCGTGCACCGCGAGACCGGCGGCGGCATCGGCCGGGCCGGTCAACAGGTCAATCACCCGCGACACCCCGTCGGGGCGCCGGCGGCGTGGGGCGTCGCGGGGACCGGCCCCGCGACGCGTCCGACGCCGTTGGTCACGCGTTCCCGCCGGCCCGCTGGGCCGCCTCGGCGTTGCCCTTCGCGGCCTCGTTCGGGGCGCCGGCGCCCTGCGCCGCGGCGGCCAGCGACGTGCGGACGCCGTCGAGCAGTTCGCTCCAGCTCGCCTCGAACTTCTCCACGCCCTCCCGTTCCAGGGTGGCGATCACGTCGTCCACGTCGATGCCGACGGCGGCCAGGTCGGCGAAGACCTGCCGGGCCGCGTCGTACGCGCCGGTGATGGTGTCGCCCCGGGTCTCCCCGTGCTCGGCGTACGCCGTCACGACCGACTCCGGCATGGTGTTGACGGTGCCCGGCGCGATCAGCTCCTCGACGTAGATCACGTCGCGGTAGTCCGGGTTCTTGGTCGAGGTCGACGCCCACAGCGGGCGCTGCGGGTGCGCGCCGGCGTCGGCCAGGGCCTGCCACCGGTCGGAGGAGAAGACCTCGGTGTAGCGCTCGTAGGCGAGCTGGGCGTTGGCCACGGCGGCCTTTCCGCGCAGCGCCTTGGCCTCCTCGGAGCCGATCTTGTCCAGCCGCTTGTCGATCTCGGAGTCGACCCGGGAGACGAAGAACGAGGCCACCGAGCCGATGGTGGACAGGTCGTGGCCGTTGGCCTTCGCCTGCTCCAGGCCGGCGAGGAACGCCTCCATCACCGCCGAGTAGCGGTCCAGCCCGAAGATCAGCGTCACGTTGACGCTGATCCCCTCGGCCAGGGTCGCGGTGATCGCCGCCAGCCCCTCCTCGGTCGCCGGGATCTTGATGTACAGGTTCGGCCGGTCCACCAGCCACCACAGCGCCTTGGCCTCGGCGACCGTCTTGTCGCTGTCGTGGGCGACCCGGGGGTCGACCTCGATGGAGACCCGGCCGTCGACACCGGCGCTGCCGTCGTACGACGGGCGCATCACGTCGCACGCCCAGCGCACGTCGTAGGTGGTGAGCATCCGGACGGCCTCTTCGACCTCGATGCCCCGGGTGGCGAGGTCCTTGAGCTGCCAGTTGTACTCGTCGGCGTCGCTGAGCGCCTTGGCGAAGATGGTCGGGTTGGTGGTCACCCCGGCCACGTGCTGCTCGCGGCGGAGCTTGTCCAGCCCGCCGGAGCTCAGTCGTACCCGGGAAAGGTCGTCGAGCCAGACCGCCACTCCGGCGGCGGTGAGGTCACCCAGTCTGTCCGTCATGTCGTCCACGCTCCCCTCAGTTGCCGGTCGTGAAACCGGTGATGTCGCCCACCCGGGTCAGCGCCGCGTGCGCGGCGGCGACGATCCGGTCGGGGGTGAAGCCGAACTGCTCGAACAGCACGGTGTGCGGGGCGCTGGCCCCGTAGTGCTCCAGGCTGACGCTCTCGCCCAGGTCACCGACGATGCCCCGCCAGGACATCCCGATCCCGGCCTCGACGCTCACCCGGGCCTGCACCCCGCGCGGCAGTACCGACTCGCGGTACGCCTCGTCCTGCTCGTAGAACCACTCCTGGCAGGGCATCGAGACGACCCGGGTGGGGGTGCCGTCGGCCTCCAGCCGCTCCCGGGCGGTGAGGCAGAGCTGCACCTCGGAACCGGTGCCCACGATGATCACCTGCGGCTTGCCGTTCGACGCCTCGGCCAGCACGTAGCCGCCCTTGGCGGTGCCCTCGGCGCCGGCGTACTGCTCGCGGTCCAGGGTCGGCAACGCCTGCCGGCTCAGCGCCAGCGCGGTCGGCCGGTCGGTGTGCTCCAGGGCCTGCCGCCACGCCCAGGCGGTCTCGTTGGCGTCGGCGGGCCGGACCACGTCCAGGCCGGGGATGGCGCGCAGCGCGGTCAGGTGCTCCACCGGCTGGTGGGTCGGGCCGTCCTCGCCGAGACCGATCGAGTCGTGCGTCCAGACGTACGTCACCGGCAGCTTCATCAGGGCGGCGAGCCGCACCGAGGGGCGCATGTAGTCGCTGAACACCAGGAAGGTGCCGCCGTACGGGCGGGTACCGCCGTGCAGGGCGATGCCGTTGAGGATCGCGCCCATCGCGTGCTCACGGATGCCGAAGTGCAGCGTGCGGCCGTACTCGTGGCCGGGGAAGTCCTTGGTGGCGTGGGCGGCCGGGATGAACGACGGCTCGCCCTTCATGGTGGTGTTGTTGCTCTCGGCCAGGTCGGCCGAGCCGCCCCACAGCTCCGGCAGCACCGGGGCGAGGGCCTCCAGCACCTTGCCGGAGGCGGCCCGGGTGGCCACGCCCTTGGCGTCGGCGGGGAAGGTCGGCAGCGCGTCCGTCCAGCCCTGCGGCAGCACCCGGCCGGCGATCCGGTCGTAGAGCGCCCTGCGCTCCGGGTTGGCCTGCGCCCAGCCGTCGAACTCGCCGGTCCACGCCTGCTCGGCCTCGGTGCCCCGGTTGAGCACCCCACGGGCGTGCGCGAGCACCTCCTCGTCGACCTGGAAGCTCTGCTGCGGGTCGAAGCCGAGGATCTCCTTGGTGGCCTTCACCTCGTCGCCGCCGAGCGCCGAACCGTGGATCTTGCCGGTGTTCTTCTTGTTGGGCGCGGGCCAGCCGATGATGGTGCGCAGCGCGATGAACGAGGGGCGGCCGGTCTCGGCCTTCGCCGCCAGCAGCGCCTGGTACAGCGCCTCGACGTCCTCGTGGTAGTCGCCCTGGTCGGCGTCGCCGGCCCGCCAGTCGACGGTCTGCACGTGCCAGCCGTACGCCGCGTAGCGGGCCGCCACGTCCTCGCTCTTGGCGATGCGGGTGTCGTCCTCGATGGAGATCTCGTTGTCGTCGTAGATCAGGGTGAGGTTGCCCAGCTGCTGGTGCCCGGCCAGCGCGCTCGCCTCGTGGCTGATGCCCTCCTCGATGTCGCCGTCGGAGGCGATGCACCAGATCTGGTGGTCGAAGACCGACGTCCCCGGCTCGCTCTCCGGGTCGAACAGGCCCCGCTCGCGGCGGGCGGCCATCGCCATGCCCACCGCGTTGCCCAGGCCCTGCCCGAGCGGGCCGGTGGTGGTCTCCACCCCGGGGGTGTGGCCGTGCTCCGGGTGGCCCGGGGTGAGCGAGCCCCACTGCCGCAGCGACTTCAGGTCGTCCAGGCTCAGCGGGTAGCCGGCGAGGAAGAGCTGGATGTAGAGCGTGAGGCTGGAGTGCCCGGCAGACAGCACGAACCGGTCCCGGCCGGGCCAGTTCGGGTCGGCCGGATTGTGCCGCATCACCCGGTTGAACAGCAGGTACGCCGCGGGCGCGAGGCTCATCGCGGTGCCGGGGTGGCCGTTGCCGGATTTCTCCACGGCATCCATGGCCAGGACGCGGACGGTGTCGACGGCCCGGCGGTCGAGGTCGGTCCAGTTGAGTGCGGGTCGGTTGGCAGCCACTATGGTTGTGCTCCTCGGCAGATGGGCGGAACCCTCACTGGTGACCCTATCGAGCGGGTCTAAACGTCCGCCCGGGGATCTCAGCAGGCAGTTACGTACGGGCGGGCCGGATCGTTCGGTCACCCGTCAGGTGTGACGGCCCGCACCGTTGTCGGGTCGCCCGGGCAGCGAAAACGACGACGCGTAGTGTGTGGTGCGGTGTGTGGACCCCGACGGGGTCCCGCCGAACCGACTTCCCCTGCCGACGCCGGAAGGTGGCAATCCGTGAGCATGATCACCGAGCGCCCCGTCAGCAACTCTGCCGGGCAGCCGCCGGTGCGCACGGTGGGCGGGCGGCCGACGGCCCGTCGGCGGGCCGTCCGGGCGGTGGTGTCGGCGTACGTGACGCTCACCAAGCCGCGCATCGTGGAGCTGCTGCTGGTGACCACGGTGCCGGCGATGATGCTCGCCGACGGCGGCCTGCCGTCGCTGTGGCTGATGGCGGTGGTGCTGGTCGGCGGCTCGCTGGCCGCGGGTGCGGCGAGCGTGATCAACTGCTACATCGACCGGGACATCGACCAGTTGATGCGGCGCACCAAGCGGCGTCCGCTGCCGACGCACACCGTGTCGCCGCGCAGCGCCCTGGTCTTCGGGCTGGTGCTGGCGGCGGTGTCGCTCGCGCTGATGGCGACGTTCACCAACCTGCTGGCCACCGCGCTGACGCTGGCCGCGATCGTCTACTACGACCTGGTCTACACGCTCTGGCTCAAGCGCACCACGACGGCGAACACCTTCTGGGGTGGGGCCTGCGGGGCGGCGCCGGTGCTGATCGGCTGGGCGGCGGTGACCGGGTCGCTGGCCCCGGCTGCCTGGGTGCTGTTCGCGGTGGTCTTCTTCTGGCAGATGCCGCACTTCTACCCGTTGGCGATGAAATACAAGGACGACTATGCCCGCGCCGGCATCCCGATGCTGCCGGTGGTGGCCTCGCCCCGGCGGGTCAACGCCGAGATCCTGATCTTCGCCTGGCTGACGGTGGCGACCTCGCTGGCGCTGTGGCCGCTGGGTATGAGCGCGGTCTACGGGGTGCCGACCGCCGTGGTGGGCGCCGTCTTCCTGGTCGAGGCGCACAGGCTCTGCCGGCGGGTGACCCGGGGTGAGCCGGTCAGGCCGATGCGGCTGTTCCACTGGTCGACGACCTACCTGACCATCGTGTTCGTCGCGGTGGCCCTCGACGCCCTGATCTGACCCGGCGTCCCGGTCGCCGCCCGCCGCGTCGACCGGCGCGGCCCGTCGGGCCGGGTGTGGTCGTCGCGTGGGGGAGCGTCGTGGGCGGTCCGGACGATCCGACCCGCCGGACGGGTCCGGAATCCTGCCCGGATGGTGGGATTTTCGGTGGGCGCGGCAAGCCGCCGCAAGCTGGACACATCGGGGCAATGTCGCTGGCGCTTTTTGCCCGCACTTATCCGACACGGTCGGACAATCCGCCCGCGCTTTCCGATAAACCCTCGGGTAATTGGTATCACAAATAGTTCATGATTCTCGCGCGTCGGGGTGGAAGTCTGCTTAGGCTTCGCGTCATGGCAGAAGGTTCCGATACGACGCTGACGGCCGAGCAGACCGCCGGAGCGGCCCCCACCGGGCTGGTCGCGGGCATCAGGTCCTTCGCCGCCGCCCACGGCGGCGCGAAGGCGGTCATCGAGTACGTCGGCAAGCGTGGTGCCCGGATCGTCCTGGTCGGCACCGACGGTGCGTGGGGCGACCAGTTCGCCGAGGACACCGTCACCGCCCGGGAGGCGTGCTCCCAGGCGGGAGTCGCCGTCGAGAACGCCTGGGAGCGCGAGCTGATGGACCAGATGCGGCCGAGCAACGACCTGTGGCGGTCGATGGCCCGGCGCACCATGTCCCGTTGATCTACGACCCGACCCACCACCAGTCGACCCGGGGGGAACCCCGGGTCGCTCTCGTCACCTGCTCCCGTTTCGCCGACCTCTACCCCGACGACCGGCTCGTGCTCGCCCCGCTTTCGGCCCGGGGCGTCACCGTCGAGGCGGCCGTCTGGGACGACCCCCGGGTCGACTGGGCCGGCTACGACCTGGTGGTGCTCCGCTCGCCCTGGGACTACGCCCCGCGCCGCGACGAGTTCGTCGCCTGGGCCGGCACGGTGCCCACCCTGGTCAACCCCGTCGACGTGGTGCGGTGGAACACCGACAAGCGCTACCTCGGCGAGCTCGCCGCCGCCGGGGTGCCCACCGTGCCGACCTCCTGGGTCGCGCCGGGCGACGACTGGGTCCCGCCGTCGACCCCCGGCTGGTACGTGGTGAAGCCGACGGTCAGCGCCGGCAGCCTCGACACCGGCCGGTACGACCCCGCCGACCCGACCCACCGGGACCTGGCCGTGGCGCACGTGCGCCGGCTGACGGCCGCCGGCCGGACCGCCATGGTCCAGCCGTACCTGGACGCGGTGGACACCGCCGGGGAGACCGCCCTGCTCTTCGTGGCCGGCCCGGACGGCCTGACGTTCAGCCACGCCATCCGCAAGGGTGCCATGCTCGACGGCCCCGACCTGGGCGTCGAGGGCCTGTACCGGCCGGAGCGGATCGACCCGCGCACCCCCACCGGGGAGCAGTTGGCCGTCGCCGACCGGGTGCTGGCCGAGGTCCCCGGCGGGTCGCAGCGGCTGCTCTACGCCCGGGTGGACCTGATCCCCGGGCCGGACGGCGCACCCGTGCTGATCGAGCTGGAGCTGACCGAGCCGTCGCTGTTCCTCGGCCACGCCGACGGCGCCGCCGAGCGGCTCGCCGACGCGGTGCTGGTCCACCTCGCCCGCCGCTGACCCGGCCCGGCCGGTCGCGCCGCCTCGGGGCCGGCGCGCGGCCGAGCCCGGTGACGCTCAGACGGTCGCCGGCACCCGCTGCTGCTCGGCCGGCGGCGTCGCCGGGTCGGCGGCGACCGGCCGGCGCTCCCGGGTCGACCAGAGCACCGCCAGGGTGGCCAGCAGCACCAGGCAGGAGCCGAGCATGTGCGCGGCGACCAGCACGCCCGGCAGGTGGGTGAAGTACTGCACGAAACCGATCAGGCCCTGCCCCAGCTCCACCGCCACCAGCACGAGCGCGGCGCGGGCCGGGCCGGTCGCGCCGACCGCCCGAAACGCCAGGACCAGCGCGACGGAGAGGCCGATCAGCAGGAACACCCCGTCGGCGTGCACCTGGGAGATCGTCTCCGGGTCCAGCCCGTTGCGGGCGGCCCCGTGGTCGCCGGCGTGCGGGCCGCTGCCCGTCACCCAGGTCCCGACCACCAGCACCGCGACGCTGACGGCGGTGGTGAGCCGGGCGAGGGTACGCAGCGGCCCGGGCACCACCGGCACCACCGGCCCGTCCGGGTCGACGATCCGCCGCCAGAGGGCGTACGCGGCGGCGATGACCGCCATCGAGGCGAGGAAGTGCAGCCCGACCACCCACGGGTTCAGGTTGGTCAGCACGGTGATCCCGCCGATCACGGCCTGCGCGGGGATGCCGAGGAACACCGCCACCGAAAGCCCCGTCAGCCCGGCGCGTCGGGGCCGGTGGGCCAGTACGGCCAGCAGGGTGGCCAGCGCGATCGCCCCGACGGCGAAGGTGAGCAGCCGGTTGCCGAACTCGATCACCCCGTGCACGCCCATCTCGGCCGTGGTGGTGTACGACGCGTCGGTGCACCGGGGCCAGGTCGGGCAGCCGAGCCCCGACGCGGTGAGCCGGACCGCCCCGCCGGTCACCACGATGGCCACGTTGGCGACGATCGAGGCGTACGCGAGGCGGCGCAGCAGGGTGGTCGAGACCGGGAACCGGACGGATCGCTTCACGGAGCGAATCCTACGCACCGTAGTTGATCCCGATCGGGTGACTCCGCCGGCCCGGTGGGCCGGATCACCGGGGTCGGGTTTGCGGCCCCCCGGCGAATTACGTAACGTTGGCGTTGTGAAAAACGCGGCGGCGCTCTCCGGGCACCCGCCGACGGCCGCCCCGGCCGTCGGCGTCGGCGCGCGGTCCCGCCGTGCCGTGCGGCGCGGACCCGACGCACCGCACCGCGGCGCGCCGGACCCGACGCCGGCCGCCGCCGACCTGTCCACCCGTGACCGGGTGACCCGGCTCCTGCTGGAGCAGGGGGCGGCCACCGCCGGCCAGCTCGGCTCGGCACTCGGTCTCAGCCCGGCCGCGATCCGCCGGCACCTCGACGCGATGCTCGCCGACGGCGACGTGGTCGCCCGGGAGCAGACCGTGCGGGGCAGCCGGGGGCGGGGCAGACCGGCGAGGGTCTTCCTGCTCACCGACGCGGCCCGGGGGCGCTGCGGCACCCACCACTACGACAACATGGCCACCGCCGCGCTGCGCTGGATCGCCCGCAACGGCGGCCCGGACGCGGTCGAGGCGTTCGCCGCCGACCAGGTCGCCGCGCTGGAGGCCCGCTGCCGGGCCGCCATGGAGGACGCCGGCGACGATCCGTTGGCCCGGTCCGAGGCACTTGCCGGTGCGCTCACCGCCGAGGGCTACGCTGCCAACGCGTCCACGATCGCCTCGGGCGGGCAGCTCTGCCAGCACCACTGCCCGGTGGCGCACGTGGCCGCCGAGTTCCCCCAGCTGTGCGAGGCCGAGACGGCGGTCATCTCCCGTCTGGTCGGCACCCACGTGCAGCGTCTGGCCACCATCGCGCATGGCGACGGGGTGTGCACCACGCACATTCCGACCCAGCCGCGCGCCCAGTCCGGTAACACCGTCACCACTGTGAGGACAGATAGATGACCGAGCAGATCGTCCAGCCCCTGACCCAGGAAGAGCAGCTCGCCGCGCTCGGTCGCTACGAGTACGGCTGGGCCGACCCCGACGTCGCCGGGGCGGCCGCCCAGCGCGGTCTCAACGAGGCGGTGGTGCGGGACATCTCGGCCAAGAAGAACGAGCCGGCCTGGATGCTCGACCTGCGGCTCAAGGGTCTGCGGCTGTTCGGCCGTAAGCCGATGCCGTCCTGGGGCGCCGACCTCACCGGGATCGACTTCGACAACATCAAGTACTTCGTGCGCTCCACCGAGAAGCAGGCCACCAGCTGGGAGGACCTGCCGGAGGACATCAAGAACACCTACGACCGGCTGGGCATCCCGGAGGCCGAGAAGCAGCGGCTGGTCGCCGGCGTCGCGGCCCAGTACGAGTCCGAGGTGGTCTACCACAAGATCCGCGAGGACCTGGAGGAGCAGGGTGTCCTCTTCCTGGACACCGACACCGCCCTCAAGGAGCACGAGGAGGTCTTCAAGGAGTACTTCGGCACGGTGATCCCGGTCGGCGACAACAAGTTCGCCGCGCTGAACACCTCCGTGTGGTCCGGCGGCTCGTTCATCTACGTGCCGAAGGGCGTGCACGTGGAGATCCCGCTCCAGGCGTACTTCCGGATCAACACCGAGAACATGGGCCAGTTCGAGCGGACGCTGATCATCGTCGACGAGGGCGCGTACGTGCACTACGTCGAGGGCTGCACCGCGCCGCTCTACTCCTCCGACTCGCTGCACAGCGCGGTC
>NZ_JBMDWU010000091.1:0-3893 GCF_048594385.1 Micromonospora sp.
GGCCACCACTCGACGGGAGAGCCGTGACCACCAGGGTGAACCGCAGGACGGCGCTGGGTCTCGGCACGGCCGCCACGGCCGGAGCGGTGCTCGTCGGCACTGAAGCGTCGGCCGCCGCCCGCCCCGGCAAGTCCGGCACCGCCCAGGCGAGCCCGGAACTCGTCGCCCCGCGGATCGCCGCGGCCTTCCAGCGGGAGAAGTCGCTGACCGGCGGCAACTGGCAGGTCCACCTCAGCCTGGAGAACGGCGTCACCCCGCTGGTCGCGGTCTCCGAGTCCGCAGACCGGCGGGTCGAGGCGTACAGCGTCAACAAGATCGCGGTGGCCGTCGCGGTGCTCGACCGGATCGACCGGGGGCTGCTCGCCCTCGACCAGCGGGTCGAGGTGGCCGCCTCGACCGTGGTGCCCGGCGGCGACGGCATCTTCGTCCTGGACACCGCCTACCCCAGTTCGGTGACCGTCGGGCACGTGCTGGCCAACCTGCTCACCGTCTCCGACGACACCGCGTCGCGGCTGTGCGGCCTGGTCTGCCCGGCCGCCGAGATCAACCGCACCCTCGCCGCGAAGGGCTTCCCCAACACCCAGGTGCAGCCGCTGTCCGACCCCCACCGGTTCTATCTCGGCACCAGCACCGCCCGGGAGACGCACGCGCTGCTGCGCGCCCTGGTCGCCGGCACGTTGTTGTCGCCGTCGTCGACCGCCCTCGTGCTCAAGCTGCTGCGCTCCCCGGTCGCCTTCACCGACGGCATCCGGCGCACCATGTCCTCGGCGGAGCGGGCCCGGGTGGCCACCAAGGCGGGCTGGTTCGTCGACGCCCGGCACGAGGCCGGTGTGGTCTTCGACACCACCGGGGCGGCGGTACTGACCTACGTGCTCTTCGCCGACGGCCAGGCCGACCGGGACAACTTCGGTGCCACCCACCCGGTGGTGCAGGCCCGGGCCCGGCTCGGCCGGTTCCTTCTGGACGCCACCACGCAGCTGAGGGGCACCGCCGACGCGCCCCGGTACCGGGTGGCCCGGCAGCGCCCCAGCAACGGCGGCTGACCACCCGGGCCCGCACCACCCGGGCCCGGGTCGTCCCCCGGCCCGCCGACCGGCCACCCGAAGCGGGACGGACCGTGGCGCGACGTGGGCGGGAGCGGTCGGCGGTGACTACCGTGTACTGCGGGACACCGGCGAGGGGGACGACACATGGGGAAAGCGGCGGAGCGCACGGCCGGGCGGACGATCGGCGGGCAGCTGTGGCGGGCGGCGGGGCTGGCCGCGCTCGCGGGCCTGGCGTGGACGGCCCGGGACGTGCCGGCGGCGCTGGGCGGCCGGCTGACCGGCGCACGGGCGGAGCGGGCCGCCCGCTCCGCGCAGTTCCGCGACGGCACCTTCCACAACCGGGTCGCCACCCGCACCATGCCCGGCGGTGATCCCGACCGTAACCTGCTGCGGGAACTGCTCTTCGGTCCACAGCGTCGCCGCCCGACCGCACCGGTCCCGTTGCTGCGGCCCGCCCCCGCCCCGACCACCGACGTCGAGCGGGAGCTGAACGTCGTCTGGTACGGCCACGCCTCGACCCTGATCGAGAT
The DNA here is from genome assembly GCF_048594385.1 of Micromonospora sp. Taxonomy (NCBI): domain Bacteria; kingdom Bacillati; phylum Actinomycetota; class Actinomycetes; order Micromonosporales; family Micromonosporaceae; genus Micromonospora; species Micromonospora sp. Next base: position 1,577 of record NZ_JBMDWU010000091.1, read on the forward strand.
CGAGGGACACCGGGTGCTGATCGACCCGGTGTGGAGCGACAGGTGCTCGCCGTCGGCCGTGGTGGGGCCGAAGCGGCTGCACGAGCCCCCGGTACGCCTCGACGAACTGCCCACGGTCGACGCGATCCTCATCTCCCACGACCACTACGACCACCTCGACATGGCCACCGTCCGGGAGCTGGTCCGCCGGCAGTCGGCGCCGTTCCTGGTGCCGCTGGGCGTCGGCGCGCACCTCGACCGGTGGGGGGTGCCCGACGACCGGATCATCGAGCTGGACTGGTCGCAGGGGCACCGGGTCGGCGGCCTGGAGATCACCGCGACCGCCGCCCAGCACTTCTCCGGCCGGGGGCTGCGCCGCGACGGCACGCTGTGGAGTTCCTGGGTGGTCGCCGGGGCGCACCGGAAGGTCTTCTACACCGGTGACTCCGGCTACTTCGACGGGTACGCCGAGATCGGCGCGGAGCACGGGCCGTTCGACGTGACGCTGATGCAGATCGGCGCGTACGACCGGGCCTGGCCGGGCATCCACATGTTCCCCGAGGAGGCGGTCGCCGCCCACCTCGACCTGCGCGGCGACCTGCTCGTGCCGGTGCACTGGGCCACCTTCAACCTGGCCCTGCACGACTGGTCCGAGCCGGTGGACCGGCTCTGGGCCGAGGCCAAGGCGCGCGGCGTACGGCTGGCCGTGCCCCGTCCCGGCGAGCGGGTGGTGGTCGACGACCCGTCGGCGGTCGACGGCTGGTGGCAGACGATCGCCTGACCGCAGGCCCCACCGCCCGCCGCTCAGAGCACGAAGGCGTCGGTCCACAGCGCGCCGGAGCGGCCCGACAACACGTCCAGCATCGCCGCCGCCTGCCCGTCGGTGAGCTGGGCGACGAAGTCGACGATGGCCCGGCCCCGGGCCCGGGAGATCCGGTCCGGGGTACGCGGGTGCAGCTCCGCCTCGGCCAGCTCGACCAGGTCGGGCAGGCGGCGGGGCAGCCGGGACTCCTCCTCGGGGTCGAGCAGCCACTCCCACAGCGACTCGACCAGGGTGCCCAGCAGCCGGGCCTGGCCCCGCTGGTGCAGGGCCAGGTCGGGGCGGGCCAGCACGAAGCGGTGGTGGACGAACTTGAGCACCTGCACCTCGTGCCACTGGGCGCGGGCCAGCAGCACGTGGCCGGAGCGCACGTCCGGGGCGGCGGTCACCGTGATCGCGTCGACCAGCCGGGTGGTCCACCGGGCCGAGAACCGGGCCACGTACTGCTCCGCCTCGATCGAGCCGTCGAAGGGCAGCGCCAGCAGCCCGTCCACCAGTTCCTCGCGGACGTGCTCGACGGCGGCGGCGAACGCGTCGTCGTCGGCGATCCAGGCGTCCTTGCGGTGCAGCTGCCGGCGCAGCGCCTCGATCGCCGAGCCGGGTCGGCGGGCCGCGCCGGCCAGCGCGGCGTCGGTGACCGCCCGCAGGTGTCCGCCCTCGCGCTGCCAGGCCATCAGCTCGGCGGCGACGGTGCCCTGCTGGAGCACCCCCACCCGGTAGAAGTCCTCCACGTCGTGGATGGCGTACGCGATGTCGTCGGCGGTGTCCATCACCGACGCCTCGACAGTTTGCTGCCACTGCGCGATCCGCCCGGCGAACGGCGCGCGGGCCTGCCGCAGGTCGGCGAGTTCGGTGCCGTACGCGCCGAACTTCAGCGAGCCGCTGTCCGGGTCGTCGGGTGGGGCGGCGGCGCCCCGGGGTGCGGGACGCAGGTGCCGGGGGTGCGGGTCGGGGTGGTCCAGCCGGGTCCACGGGTACTTCAGCATCGCCGCCCGGACGGCGGCGGTCAGATCGAGGCCCGTGGTGGCCGCGCCCCGGATCTCGGTGCTGGTGACGATCCGGTACGACTGGGCGTTGCCCTCGAAGCCGTCGGCCAGCCCGAGCCGCTGCCGGGCCAGCCGGTCGAGCACCCGTTCCCCCAGGTGCCCGAACGGCGGGTGACCGAGGTCGTGGGCGAGGGCGGCGGCCTCCACCACGTCCGGGTCGCAGCCGCCCAGCTTGTCCAGCAGGTCCCGGTGCGCCGGGTCGGCGGTCAGCCGTTCGGCGATCGCGCGGGCCACCTGGGCGACCTTGAGACTGTGGGTGAGCCGGTTGTGCACGAGCAGTCCCGCCCCGCCGGGGCTGATCACCTGGGTGACCCCGGCGAGACGGGCCAGGAACGGTGAGCTGACGATCCGGTCCCGGTCGACCCGGAACGGGCTCTGCGCCAGATCTCCGGGAGCTACCAGACTGTCACCGAAGAGACGCTGAGCACGTGGATCATCCATGCCCGCAGAATCTACCGACTCTGCAGAGCGT
>NZ_JBMDWU010000092.1:0-9636 GCF_048594385.1 Micromonospora sp.
CCGCCGGCCGGCACGGCACCCGGGTGCGGCCCCGGCCGCCGGTCGCCCCCCGGCGCGCCGCGCACGCTCCGGCCCCGGCACCCGGCACCCGGGACGTGTCCCACGGGCAACCCGACCCCCGGCTGCTGCCGCAGTTCGGCCCGCACCTGGCCGCGCTCGCCGACACGGTCGGCCCACCCGTCGGGTACGCAACGACCGGCGTGCACCCTGCCCTGGCCGAGGCCGCCCGCTCCCGGCTGGCCGCCGACGGGGTGCCCGCCGACGAGTTGACCGTCACGGGGGGCGCGCTCGACGGCATCGAACGGCTGCTCGCCACCCACCGGCGCCCCGGTGACGCGGTGGGCCTGGAGGACCCGGGCTGGGCCAACCTGCTCGACCTGGTCGCCGCGCTCGGGTTGCGGCCGGTCGGCTTCCCGGTCGACGACGAGGGGCCCGTCGTGTCCGGGGTGCGTGACGCGGTCGCGCTCGGGGTGCGGGCGCTGGTGGTGACCAGCCGGGCGCAGAATCCGACGGGTGCCGCCGTCTCCGCCGGCCGGGCCGGGGAGTTGCGGGCCCTGCTCGCCGGCCGCCCCGACCTGCTGCTGATCGAGGACGACCACGCCGCCGAGCTGTCCCGGCTGCCGGTGCACCCGCTGGCCGGGGCCACCCCGACCTGGGCGTTCGTCCGCTCGGTCAGCAAGCCCTACGGGCCCGACCTGCGGCTTGCGGTGCTGGCCGGTGACGAGGTGACGGTGTCCCGGGTGGCCGGCCGGGCCAGGGTGGGGGCCGGCTGGGTCTCCACCGTCCTGCAACGGCTCGTCCTGTCGCTCTGGCGCGATCCGGCCACCACCGCCCTGGTCGACCGGGCCGCCGACGCCTACGAACGTCGCCGCCGGGGGCTGCTCGCCGCGCTCGCCGACCGGGGCGTGGCGGGGCACGGCCGCAGCGGCATCAACGTCTGGCTGCCGGTGCCCGACGAGACCGCCACGGTCACCGCGCTGCGCGACACCGGCTGGTCGGTCGCGCCCGGCGGCCTCTCCCGGCTCGGCAGCCCGCCCGCCGTGCGGATCACGGTCAGCGCGCTCGACGACGCCGACCTCGTGCCGCTGGCCGACGCGGTGGCGGCGGCGGTCCGCCCCGCCGGCCCGGTCGGTTTCACCGCCTGACCCGAGCCGTCGGCCCGCTCCCGCCCCGCTGCCCGGGGGTCGGCTCCGGCGGCGTGGTCAACCCCGCCGGGCGTACGAAGACCTTCCGGCGGGCGACCGCGTCGCCGGCCGCGTCCAGTTGGTAGCCCTCCAACCAGACCCATCCGTCGTACGTGGGCCAGTCGAGCACCCGGATGACCCGCACCCGGATGGGCCGGAGGAACTGCACGCTGGCGGCGCTGGTCACGTACACCAGGTCGCCGGCCCTCACCGGCCGCCCCGGTCCCGTCGGGCGCGCAGCTCCCGCTGGACGCGCCGGTCCCGCCAGGCGCGCAACGTTGCGCCCGCGTCGGCGAGGCGGGCGCACGAGCCGTCCGTCCGGCACCTGGAGCAGGCGTTGCGGTGGTGGAAGTCGACGACGTAACCGGCCATCACCACGGCGAACGGTGGCTCGCCGGATCGCGGCTCAGGCATCGGGCCAGCACCCCCGGTTGGGCCGGCCGGAGCGGCGCGCGCCCCACCTCACCTCGGGGACCTGTCGACGCGGCGCGGCCCGCCGGCCGGCGGGGGAGTGCCGCCCGGCAGGCGCCGTCGGGGGCAGGGGCCTGGCCCGTTGTGCGACGTCAATGGGCTCAGCCGGCCGGCGGAACCACTTGCAACGGGACATGCCGAACGCTCCTGACGCTAGGGGTTTACGTGACGTAAACCTTACATCCGAAGAGCGAGTTGGGTATAGAGTCTCCGCTTCTGGAAGCGTGCGCATGCTGTATCCGTAGCGTCTGACGGGTGGAAGTAGCGTTGATGGGTGCGGCAGAGATCCAGGAACGCCTGGGCGTCTCCCGGCAGCGCGCCTACATCCTGATCAACCGACGGGACTTCCCGGCTCCGGCGGCGACCCTCAGGATGGGCAACGTCTGGCTCAAGTCCGATGTGGAGGCGTGGATCGCCGAGAAGCGTCCGCACCTGCTCGAAAGCGACGAGGAAGCGTAAGGATCCCGGGCTGACGGGACGCCCGGCGGGTCCCTCGTGGACTCCCGACACGACCGGGTAGAACAGTCGCCATGGCCGAGCAGACCGACGCACCCGGTGCCCAGCAGTTCATCCCGCCACAGGCCGGCACACTTGCCGAGCTGCGGGCCGCAGCCGCCGGTTGCCGGGGCTGCGAGCTGTACCGGGACGCCACCCAGACCGTCTTCGGCCGGGGCGACGAGAGCGCCCGGGTGGTCTTCGTCGGCGAGCAGCCAGGCGACCTGGAGGACCAGCACGGGCTGCCCTTCGTCGGTCCGGCCGGCCGGCTGCTGCGTCGGGCGGTCGACGACGCCGGTCTCGACCCGGCCCACCTCTACATCACCAACGCGGTGAAGCACTTCCGGCACGAGTTGCGCGGCCGGCGTCGTATCCACCAGACCCCGGACCGGGTGCACATCGTCGCCTGCCGGCCGTGGCTGGTCGCCGAGTTCGCCCGGCTCCGCCCCGACCTGGTGGTGGTGCTCGGCGCGACGGCGGCGAAGGCCCTGCTCGGCCCGACGTTCCGGGTCACCCGGCAGCGCGGCGAGCTGCTGCCCTGGCCCGCCGCCGCCGAGCACCCGGAGGACTTCACCCGGGTCCCGGTGGACCGCGCCGGCACGGTCGCCGACGCGCCCGCCGCCCGGGTGCTCGCCACCATCCACCCGTCGGCGGTGCTGCGCGCCGACAACCAGGACGTCGCCTACCGGGGGCTGGTGGACGACCTCACGGTCGCCGCCCGCGTCCTGACCGGCTGACCGCGGGGCCGCGCGCCCGGGAACTCCGGCCCTGCCCGACCCCGGCCGGCCCCGGAACTCCCGGCCGGGCCCGACTCCGGCAACCCTGGCCGGGCCCGGCTCCGGCGTGCCCGGGAACCCCGGTGCGGGCGGGGGGTCGACTGCGCGAGGATTGCCTCCCCGGACCAGGAGCTGCGATGACCGTCGACCTGCGTGTGCCCGCCCGGCCCGACGTCGCCCCGATCCAGCGGCGTACGTTGCGGCTGCTCGTCGCCACCCAGACCATCGGTGGGGTCGGGGTGGCGATCGGCATCTCCGTCGGGGCGCTGCTGGCGGCCCGGGTCGCCGGCACCGCCGTGGCGGGGCTGGCGCAGAGCTGCGGGGTGGTCGGCGCGGCGCTGCTCGCCGTACCCGTCACCCGGATCATGAACGGGCACGGCCGGCGGCCGGGGCTGGTGGTGGCCTACCTGACCGGGGCGGTCGGGGCGCTGCTGGTGGTGCTCGCCACGGTCACCGGCGGGGTGCCGCTGCTCTTCCTCGGGATGCTGCTGTTCGGCGGCGGCACGGCGGCCAACCTCCAGGCCCGCTACACGGCGGTGGACCTCGCCGAACCGGCCCGCCGGGGCCGGCAGCTCTCCCTGGTCGTCTGGGCCACCACCATCGGCTCGGTGGCGGCGCCCAACTTCGCCGCGCTCGCCGACCGGGTCACCCGGTCCTGGGGGCTGCCGTCGCTGGCCGGCCCGTTCGCGTTCAGCGCCGTCGCGTTCGGCCTGGCTGCGGTCGTACTGCTGCTGTTGCTGCGGCCCGACCCGCTGCTCACCGCGCGGCGGCTCGCGGCGGCCGAGGCGGGTGCGTCGCCCGGGGCCGCCACCCCGGCGACGACCGCGCCGGGCGCACGGCGGGAGGGCATGCGGGCGGCCTGGCGGGTGGTGCGCGGCCGGCCGGCGGCGCGGCTGGGCATCGCCGCCGTCGCGGTCGGCCACCTGGTGATGGTCGCGGTGATGGCGATGACCCCGGTACGCCTCGGCGAGTCGCACTCGGACGCGGACGTGCTGCGGGTGGTCGGCATCGTGCTGAGCGTGCACATCGCCGGCATGTACGCGTTCTCGCCGGTGGTGGGTTGGCTCACCGACCGGTGGGGCCGGCGCGCGGTGATCCTCGTCGGCGTCGGCACCCTGCTTTCGGCGTGCGCGGTAGCCGGTACCGCCGGGCACCACACGCCGCGCCTCTCGGTCGGCCTGGCCCTGCTCGGGCTGGGCTGGTCGGCGACCATGGTGGCCGGTTCGACGCTGCTGTCCGAGGCGGTGCCGTCCCGGGTACGCCCCAGCGTGCAGGGGCTCTCCGACCTGACGATGGGGCTGGCCGGGGCGGGCGCGGCGGCGGCCAGCGGGTTTGTCATGCGGGTGGCGGGTTATCCGACCCTGACCCTGCTGGCGGCGATCGCGGTGGTGCCGCTGGTGGCGCTAGCGTTGCGTCGGGTGCCACCGGCGGTGCCCGACGAGGAGGAGTGATCACGTGCGGTTGACCGACTTCTGGACCCGGCTGGACGAGGCGTTCGGGTCGGGCTACGCGACCAGCATCGCCAGCGACCAGGTGCTCTCCCACCTCGACGGGCGGACCATCGAGCAGGCCCTCGCGGCCGGCGAGCAGACCCACGTGGTGTGGCGGGCGGTGGTCGCCGCGTACCCCGACCGGGTGCCGGCGCGACTACGCTGAGCTGCCGTCGAACCCCGTCCGCGTGTCGCTTGCCGACTCGTACACCTGTTCGGCTATTGTCCACAGCGGGGTGCTCGTCCACAGCTCGCGGCCCGTCGGCTGGTTTTCTGTCGGACCCAGCGCCTAGCGTGTCCCGCGTGACGCGAAGCTCAGGAAAGACGCCGGCGAAGGCAGGAGTGGCAAACATGGCCGCAGGGCCCGACCGGGAGAAGGCACTCGACCTTGCTCTCGCTCAGATCGACAAGCAGTTCGGCAAGGGGTCGGTGATGCGGCTGGGCGAGCGCCCGGTCGTCCAGACCTCGGTCATCCCGACCGGTTCCATCGCGCTCGACGTGGCGCTCGGCGTGGGTGGCCTGCCCCGGGGCCGGGTCGTCGAGATCTACGGCCCCGAGTCCAGCGGTAAGACCACGGTCGCCCTGCACGCGGTGGCCAACGCCCAGCGGGCCGGCGGCATCGCCGCCTTCGTCGACGCCGAGCACGCGCTCGACCCCGACTACGCCAAGGCGCTCGGCGTCGACACCGACGCCCTGCTGGTCTCCCAGCCGGACACCGGCGAGCAGGCGCTGGAGATCACCGACATGCTGGTCCGCTCCGGCGCGATCGACATCATCGTGATCGACTCGGTGGCGGCCCTGGTGCCGCGCGCCGAGATCGAGGGCGAGATGGGTGACAGCCACGTCGGTCTCCAGGCCCGGCTGATGAGCCAGGCGCTGCGGAAGATCACCGGCGTGCTCAACAACACGGGCACCACGGCGATCTTCATCAACCAGCTCCGCGAGAAGATCGGCGTCATGTTCGGCTCGCCCGAGACCACCACCGGTGGTAGGGCGCTGAAGTTCTACGCCTCGGTCCGGCTCGACGTGCGCCGCATCGAGAGCCTCAAGGACGGCACCGACGTGGTCGGTAACCGCACCCGGGTCAAGGTCGTGAAGAACAAGGTCGCCGCGCCGTTCAAGCAGGCCGAGTTCGACATCATGTACGGCAAGGGCATCTCCCGCGAGGGCTCGCTGATCGACGTCGGCGTGGAGCAGGCGATCATCCGCAAGTCCGGCGCCTGGTACACCTACGACGGTGACCAGCTCGGCCAGGGCAAGGAGAAGGCCCGGGAGTTCATGAAGGAGAACCCGGACGTGGCCGCCGAGATCGAGAAGAAGATCCTGGAGAAGCTCGGGGTCGGGGTCGGCGCGGGTGACGCCGCCGGTGGCCCTGAGCTGCCGCCTGTCGACTTCTGACCGGTCGCCCCCCGATGGCAGGACGACGCGCCCGCACGGGGCGGGGGTGGGACGCCTCCCCACCCCGCGCGGGTGCCGACGACCCCTCCCGCACCGATGCCGACGATCCGACCCGGGCCGGTGGCACCCGCCCCCGTCGGGGTCGCCGGGGACGGGCCGACGAGGACGCGCCGGGGCAGGTCGAGCCGACCCCCCGGGACGAGGGCGAGCTGGCCCGGGAGATCTGCCTGCGGCAGCTCGCGGTGCGCCCGCGTACCCGGGCCGAGCTGGCCGGGGCGCTGGCGAAGAAGGGCATCTCCGACGAGGTGTCCGCCCAGGTGCTCGACCGTTACGACGAGGTCGGCATCATCGACGACGCGGCCTTCGCCCGCGCCTGGGTATCCAGCCGGCACAACGGTCGCGGGCTGGCCCGCCGGGCCCTGGCCAACGAGCTGCGCCAGCGTGGCGTGGACGGCGAGGTGGCCAGCGAGGCGCTCGGCGAGTTGGACGAGGAGACCGAGGCGCAGACCGCCCGCGCCCTGGTCGACCGGAAGCTTCGGACCGCCCGGGGCGAGCCCGACGCGGTGTTCCGCCGGCTGGTCGGCATGCTCGCCCGCAAGGGTTATCCGCCCGGGGTGGCGATCCGGGCGGTGAAGGACGCCCTGGCCGCCCAGAGCGCCGAGGCGGCCGAGTTCGCCGAGCAGATCGACGCCGACGCGCTGGCCGACGCCGAGGGCGAGCGGGGCTGACCGTGTGGAAGGCGTCCCTCAACGGTGCACGACGGCGCGACGAGCATCCCGCCGTGCCGCTGACCGCAGCCGAGCTGGCCGCCGACGCGGTCCGCTGTGCCGCGCTGGGGGTGGCGGCGGTGCACGTCCATCCCCGGGACGCCGACGGTGCCGAGTCGCTGTCGCCGTCGGTGATCGCCGAGGCGGTGACCACGATCCGCGCCGCCCGGCCGGGGCTGCCGGTGGGGGTGAGCACCGGCGCGTGGATCGCACCCGACCCGGCCGACCGGGTCGCCGCTGTCCGTGCCTGGTCGGTGCTACCCGACTTCGCCTCGGTCAACGCCCACGAGGACGGTGCCGAGGCGGTCGCGGCGGCGCTGCACGAGCGGGGTGTGCTGGTCGAGGCCGGCCTCTGGACGGTGGACGCGGTCCGCGCCTGGCGGGGCTGGCGGGTGCCCGCCGGGCGGGTCCTGGTCGAGTGCCTGGCCGACGAGCCGGACCGGGCGCTGGCCGACGCCGCCGACATGCTCGCCCGTCTCGCCCCCGGTGATCCTCCGGTGCTGCTGCACGGCGAGGGGCCGGCGACCTGGCCGGTGCTCCTGGAGGCGCTCCGCCGGGGCCTGGACACCAGGATCGGTCTGGAGGACACCCTGCGTCTGCCGGACGGCTCACCCGCCCCCGACAACGCCGCCCTGGCGGGCTGCGCCCGCGCACTGGGTGCCCGCTGACCCGACCGGGTCCGGCCCCACCACTGCGGATTTTTGGGATTTTTGCAGCGCCGTGTCCGGATTTGGATCACCAGTGGGTGACGTTGCCAACTCTCTCCGTTCGGGGGGTTTGATCATGAGTTCTTGACCGAACGGCCTCCCGCGACCTAGCCTCGCCATACAGGCTCACTTTGCCCGACCAAGCGCAGGCTAAGCGCACAACATAGATCGCGTAACAGAACCGCATCACTTTGGCCAGCTCCACCGGCCTTGACGGTCCCTCCGGACAGCCGGTCCGGAGCCGACCCGACAACTGCACCCGGCTGTCGGCGATGCCGCATGGGCACCGCCGACGGAGAGCTGTACCCACGGCCAGCCGCTCGGTCGGGCGTCCGGAGCCGCAGAGGTGGCGTGCCCGTCGGCACGGTTCCCCTGCGGCGTAGACGTTTGGGGAGGCGCGACCATGGCTGGTCGGCACAGGGACCGGGGGTCCCCAGGAGGTGGTGGCGCGCACGGTCGCGCCGGCACGGTGTTGCGGCCCACCGGCCCGGGTGACGGGACGCCGGCATGAGCACCTTCGACGTGGTGCTCCTGATCGTCGTCGGGCTCCTCGCCCTCGTCGTGGTCGGCGTCGTCCTGGTCGGCGTACGGGCGCTGCGCCGGATCGGCACCGCCCCCGCCCCGGACGATCCCGCCTTCATCGCGGAGAAGGACCGGCAGGAACAGTCGCTGGCCGCGCTGCGCAGCGCCGCCGACGAGGTGAACAGCACCATCGACGTGGCGAAGTCCGCCGCCTCGGCGGCGCGGGCCGAGGCGGCCGGGGCGAAGGCGGAGGCGAAGTCGGCCCGCGCGGAGGCCCGGCGGGTCCTCGACGACGCCCGCGCCGAGGCGGACACCGTCCTGGAGCGGGCGCACAAGCAGGCCGAGGCGGACGCCGAGCAGTTGCGGGCCAGCGCCCGGCGTAGCGGTGAGCGTGAGGTGGCGGTGCTCGCCGCGACGACGCGGGAGCAGGCGGCCGAGGTGGAACGCCGGGCCGCCCGGATGGACGAGCGGGAGCGGCTGCACACCGAGGAGGTGGAGCGGCTGGCCGAACGGGAGCGGCAGCTCACCGCCGCCAGTGCCGCGCTGGCCGAGCGGGAGGCGGCGGTCACCGCCCGGGAGGCCGCCCTGACGGTGGCCGAGGAGCAGCGCCGGCGGGAACTGGAACGCGTCGCCGGGCTCACCGCCGACTCGGCCCGCACCGAGCTGATCGAGGCGATCGAGACGCAGGCGAAGCGGGAGGCGGCGCTGCTGGTGCGGGACATCGAGTCCGACGCCCGCAACACCGCCGAGCAGCGCGCCCGGCACATCGTGGTGGACGCCATCCAGCGGGTGGCCAGCGAGCAGACCGCGGAGAGCGTGGTCAGTGTGCTGCACCTGCCGGGGGACGAGATGAAGGGGCGGATCATCGGCCGGGAGGGGCGCAACATCCGCGCCTTCGAGTCGGTGACCGGGGTCAACCTGATCATCGACGACACCCCGGAGGCGGTGCTGCTGTCCTGCTTCGACCCGGTGCGCCGCGAGGTCGGCCGGCTCACCCTGGAGAAGCTGGTGCTCGACGGGCGCATCCACCCGCACCGGATCGAGGAGGTGCACGACCTGGCCCGCCAAGAGGTGGAGGAGCTGTGCCACCGGGCCGCCGAGGACGCCCTGGTCGAGGTGGGCATCACCGAGATCCACCCGGAGCTGGTCACCCTGCTCGGCCGGCTGCGCTACCGCACGTCGTACGGGCAGAACGTGCTCAAGCACCTGGTGGAGACCGCGCACATCGCCGGGATCATGGCCGCCGAGCTGCGGTTGGACGTGCCGACGATCAAGCGGTCGGCGTTCCTGCACGACATCGGCAAGGCGCTCACCCACGAGGTGGAGGGCAGTCACGCCATCATCGGTGCCGACCTGGCCCGCAAGTACGGCGAGAGCGAGGACGTGGTGCACGCCATCGAGGCGCACCACAACGAGGTGCCGCCGCAGACCATCGAGGCGGTCCTCACCCAGGCCTCCGACGCGTGCTCGGGCGGGCGGCCGGGGGCCCGGCGGGAGAGCCTGGAGGCGTACGTCAAGCGGCTGGAACGGATCGAGGAGATCGCCGCCGGCAAGATCGGCGTGGAGAAGGTCTTCGCGATGCAGGCGGGCCGGGAGATCCGGGTGATGGTCAAGCCGGACGACGTCGACGACATCGGCGCGGCGGTCCTCGCCCGGGACGTGGCCAAGCAGATCGAGGAGGAGCTGACCTACCCGGGTCAGATCCGGGTGACAGTGGTCCGCGAGTCCCGGGTCACCGAGATCGCCCGCTGACCCCGCACGCGACCCGGGGCGGCCCCGCCCTGCGGGGCCGGCCGCGTCGCGGGGGGGGGGGTGGAGTTGGCCCC
>NZ_JBMDWU010000093.1:0-7859 GCF_048594385.1 Micromonospora sp.
GGCCCGCAGCGGCTGGCCGGCCGCGGCGGGCGCGGCGGGGGCCGGGTCGAGCACCAGTTTCGGCTGCTCGAAGCGGCCCCGGGCGACGGCTGCGGTCACCCCCGCCATGGCCAGTGGGCTGACCACGGTGGTGCCCTGACCGATCGCGGCGGCGGCCTGCTCGGTCGGCCCGCCGCCGGTGGAGACCTTGCCGGTGAAGACGTCGGCGCCGAGGTCCCACGAGCCCTCCAACCCGAGGGTACGACCGGTGGCGGCCAGCCCGTCCGGACCGAGCTGCGGGGCCAGCGCCACGAACGCGGTGTTGCAGGACTTCGCGAAGTCGGTACGGAACGGCACCTTGCCCAGCACGAAGTCGTCGGAGTTCTTGAACGGGCGGCCGTCCACCACGCGGGTCTTCGGGCAGTCGACGGTGGTCTGCGGGGTCACCGCGCCCTTGTCCAGCAGGGCCAGGGCGCTGACCGTCTTGAACGTGGAGCCCGGTGGCACCTGGGCGGTGAAGGCCAGGTTCTCCCCGGCCGCCCCGGGGCCGTTGGCGGCGGCGAGCACCGCACCGTCGCTGACCCGTACCGCCACCAGGGCGGAGCGTCGCTTCTCGCCCCGCAACGCGCCGTCGGCGGCGTTCTGGGTGGCCACGTCGAGGCTGGTGCGGACCGGCTGGCCGGGGCCCGGCTCCTGCCGGAACGCCTCGGTGACGACGGTGCTGCCGCCCTCGGGCGCGGGCCGGCGGATCTCCACGGTGGTGCCGGGAGCACCGCGCAGCCGCTCGTCGTAGCGGCCCTGGAGGCCGCCGTGGCCGACCAGGTCGCCCTTGGCGTACCGGTCGGGGTGGGCGGCGAGGTCGTCGGCCTGCGCCGGGTCGACCGTGCCGAGCAGGGCACGGGCGAACTCCCGGGTCGGTGCCAGGTCGAGCTTCTCGGACCGGAACTTCGTCCCCGGCAGGTCGTAGATCCGGGAACGGATCTGCCGGTACGCCTCGTCCCGCAACGTCACGACCTCGACGAACGCGTCCGGGTCGGCGTCGCGGAGCCGCTGCGGCAGGTCGGCGAGGTCGACCGGGGGGCTGATCGGCGGCCGGACCGCCCGGAACGCCGCGTCGAGCCGCCCCACCAGCGCCGCGACGTCCGGGATCTCGCCGGGTTGCAGTCCGATCCGGACCACCGGCCGGGGCGTCACGATCGGCTGTCCCGCGCCGTCCAGCAACCCGGCCCGGGGTGCGGCGGTCCGCCGCAGCGTCAACCGGTCGCCCTTGGTCAGTTGCTCGTGCAGCACCTGCGGTTCCCAGATCACCTGCCACTTGTCGTCGCCGGAGTTCTGCCGCAACCGCAGCGGCCGCTGGTAGGCCCAGGCCGCCCCGCCCGGCAGCGTCCACCGGATGTCGACGGTGGTGGTGGCGAGGTTCTTGGTGACCTCGGCCTCCCCGACGCGCCGCAGGGCGGGTGGGGTGGCGGCGAGGTCGCCGGAGAGGGCCTTGATCTCCTCGACGACGGTGCCGGCGGGCACTCTCGCCCCGGTCGGGTCGACGAAGCCCACGGTGTCCAGTTTGCCGGAACGCCAGCCGGCGAGGAACGCGTCCGCGCTGCCCGTCAGCCCGTCGTCGGCGGAGCAGCCGACGAGGGCGCCGGCCGCCAGCACGGTGGCGGTCAGGGCCGCGAGCCCCCGTCGCAGGGGCGTGCCGGGGCGGCGGTAGGGGTACGACAGGGGCATGGAGCTGCACCTTCCGGACGGCGGGCTGCCCTGCACGCTAGTACGCCGTCGCCGCCCGTACCGCCCCGTGCGGTCGCCGGGGCCGTCCGGCCAGGCCGTACGTCGGCGTGGCCCGGTCGCCGGCCGGGGTCGGTCGGGCCCGGCGGGCCGCCCGAAGTGGTGGACCCGGAGGTGTGATGAACATCCCGAGGCGGGGTACTCGACACCCGGCCGATCGTGCATCTGCCACGGATGCCAGGCCAGAGTCCCGAACCGGACGTCCCACCGGTGGTCCACCGGCCGAGGCACGAAGCGGCAGGGCCTAAGGTGGGGCGGCAGAGTGACCCACAACGCGGTGGGTCGTCGAGGGGAGTGGCACCGATGGACCGGCGTCCGGCGATCAAACCGGTACCCGACCTCCGGCAGAGCGACACCGGCCGGGACGACAGCTTCGATTCGGCGACCGACGGGGACAGCCCGCCGATCGACGGGGACGGCTACGGCCGACTCGACAGCGGCGTGACCGGGATGACCGGTTCGAGCATCGACACCCTCTACGACCTGGGCCTTCCGGTGGAGGCGCTCGGTGAGGACGTGGAGGACGCCGAGCTCGACGAGCCGGTGCCCAACGCGGAGCGCCTGGTGGCGCAGGCGGTGGCGCTGGCCGGTGACGACCACGACGCGGCGACCCTGGTGGGCCGGTTCTGGCGGTTCGCGCCGGACGAGGAGCTGATCGGGTTCACCGCCGAGGAGATGCTCGACGCGGCGCGGGCGCACCGGGACCTGGCCCAGCAGCGGGTGCCGGGCGAGCTGAAGTTGCGCATCCTGCCCCCCGACGCCGACCAGCACCACACCGTCGTCGAGATCGTCACCGACGACATGCCGTTCCTGGTCGACTCGGTGACCGCGCTGCTCAACGCCCACCACCTCGACGTACACCTGCTGGTGCACCCGCTGGTGGTGGTCCGGCGGGAGCCGCTGGGCCGGCTGACCGAGGTCTCCGCCGACGTGGAGCCGGACGACGCGATCGCCGGTGACCTGGTGGAGAGCTGGATGCGGATCGAGATCGATCCGGTCCGCGACGCCGACCAGCGGGACCAGTTGCGCCGCGAGTTGCAGCGGGTGCTCACCGACGTGCGGGAGGCCGTCGAGGACTGGCCGAAGATGCGCCAGCGGGCCCTGGCGCTCGCCGACGAGTTGGCCTCGGCCCGGACGGCGGACGACCGCCCGCCGGTGCCGGAGAAGGACATCACCGACTCGGTGGAGCTGCTGCGGTGGCTCGCCCACGACCACTTCACCTTCCTCGGCTACCGGGAGTACCGGCTGGTCGACTCCGGGGGCCAGGGCGGCCCGGCGTTGGAGGCGGTGCTCGGCACCGGGCTGGGCATCCTGCGGTCGGATTCGCCTGAGGCGCGGGCGCTGTCGTCGATGACGCCCGAGGCGCACGAGAAGGTGATGGAGAAGCGGCTGCTGATCATCACCAAGGCGAACTCGCGGGCCACCGTGCACCGCTCGGCCTACCTGGACTACATCGGCTTCAAGATCTTCGACTCGACCGGTGCGGTGGTCGGCGAACGGCGGTTCCTCGGCCTGTTCTCCACCGCGGCGTACCGGACCAGCGTGCGGGAGCTGCCGGTGGTCCGCCGCAAGGTGGCCGAGGTGCTGGACCGCTCCGGGTTGAGCCAGCGCAGCCACTCCGGCAAGGACCTGCTCCAGATCCTGGAGACCTATCCGCGCGACGAGCTGTTCCAGATCAAGACCGACGACCTGTACCACGCGGTGACCGGCGTACTGCGGATGGCCGGCCGGCGGCAGCTGCGGGTGTTCCTGCGCCGCGACGCGTACGGGCGGTTCATCTCGTGCCTGATCTACCTGCCCCGCGACCGGTTCACCACCCAGAACCGGCTGCGCATGCAGGACATCCTGCTGCGGGAGCTGAACGGGGTCGGGGTGGACTACACCACCCGTGTCACCGAGTCGATGCTGGCCCGGGTGCACTTCATCGTCCGGACCGACCCGAACAACCCGCCCGGTGACATCGACGCCGACCTGCTCGCCGAGGAGTTGGCCGACGCCACCCGGCTCTGGGACGACGACTACCGGCTGGTGCTCGAACGCAAGCTCGGCGACGAACAGTCCAAGCGCCTGTTCACCAGGTACGCCGACGCGTTCCCGGAGGGCTACAAGGACACCCACACGCCGTACGAGGCGATGAAGGACCTCGCCAAGCTGGAGCTGCTGGAGGAACCCGGCCAGCTGGAGATGCACCTGTTCCGCAAGCAGTGGGCGCCCCGGGCCGGGCAGCCGGCCGACGAGGCGATGGACGTCCGGTTCAAGGTCTACCGCTACGGCGAGCCGATGATGCTCTCCGCCGTGCTGCCGGTGCTGCACTCGCTGGGCGTCCGGGTGGTCGACGAGCACCCGTACGAGGTGGACCGGATCGACGGACGGGTCTTCCTGTACGACTTCGGGCTGCGCCTGCCGGAGGGCCACCAGGAGCTGGCCGAGGTGCGCCCGCACGTGGAGAACGCGTTCGCCGCCGCCTGGCGGGGCGAGGCCGAGGTGGACGGCTTCAACGAGCTGGTCCTGCGCGGCGGCCTCACCTGGCGGCAGGTGGTGGTGCTGCGGGCGTACGCGAAGTACCTGCGGCAGACCGGGGCGGTCTTCTCCCAGGAGTACATGGAGCAGACCTTCATCGCGTACCCGCGGATCGCGGCGCTGCTGGTGGAACTGTTCGAGGCGCGGTTCGCCCCGGACGGGCGCGAGGCGGAGCAGCGCCGGGAACGCAGCGGCGAACTGGTCGACGCGATCGGTGTCGCCCTGGACGACGTGGCCAGCCTCGACCAGGACCGCATCCTGCGCGCCTACCTGACGCTGATCCAGGCCACCCTGCGGACCAGCTTCTACCAGAAGCGCACCGACGGGCGGCCCAAGCCGTACGTGGCGTTCAAGCTGGACCCGCAGGCCATCCCGGACCTGCCGGCGCCCCGGCCCAAGTTCGAGATCTTCGTGTACTCGCCCCGGTTCGAGGGCGTGCACCTGCGCTACGGGCCGGTGGCCCGGGGCGGGCTGCGCTGGTCCGACCGGCGGGAGGACTTCCGCACCGAGGTGCTCGGCCTGGTCAAGGCGCAGATGGTGAAGAACGCCGTGATCGTGCCGGTCGGCGCCAAGGGCGGCTTCGTGCTCAAGCAGAAGCCGGGGGACCGGGACGAGGCCGTCGCCTGCTACCAGGAGTTCGTGGGGGCGATGCTCGACGTCACCGACAACATCGTCTCCGGTGACATCGTGCCGCCGGTGGACGTGGTGCGGCACGACCCCGACGACCCGTACCTGGTGGTCGCGGCGGACAAGGGCACCGCCACGTTCTCCGACATCGCCAACCAGATCTCGGCGGCGCACGGCTTCTGGCTGGGCGACGCGTTCGCCTCCGGCGGTTCCGCCGGCTACGACCACAAGAAGATGGGCATCACCGCCCGGGGCGCCTGGGAGTCGGTCAAGCGGCACTTCCGCGAGCTGGGCCACGACACCCAGACGGCCGACTTCACCGTGGTCGGCGTCGGCGACATGTCCGGCGACGTGTTCGGCAACGGGATGCTGCTCTCCGAACACATCCGGCTGGTGGCCGCGTTCGACCACCGGCACATCTTCCTCGACCCGGACCCGGACGCCGCCACCTCCTTCCGGGAACGTCAGCGGCTGTTCGGGCTGCCCCAGTCGTCCTGGGAGGACTACGACCCGAAGCTGATCTCCGAAGGCGGCGGGATCTTCCCGCGCGGGGCCAAGTCGATCCCGATCACCCCGCAGGTGCGGGCGGCCATCGGCCTGGCCGACGACGTCACCCAGCTCAGCCCGCCGGAGCTGATGAAGGCGATCCTCACCGCACCGGTGGACCTGTTCTGGAACGGCGGCATCGGCACCTACGTGAAGGCGTCCAGCCAGACCAACGCCGAGGTCGGCGACAAGTCCAACGACGCGATCCGGGTGGACGGCAAGAACCTGCGCTGCCGGGTCGTCGGCGAGGGCGGCAACCTGGGTTGCACCCAGCTCGGCCGGATCGAGTACGCGCAGACCGGCGGCCGGATCTACACCGACTTCATCGACAACGCGGCCGGGGTGGACTGCTCCGACCACGAGGTGAACATCAAGATCCTGCTGAACACGGCGGTCGCCGACGGCGCGCTGGACGTGCCGGCCCGCGACGAACTGCTCGCCCAGATGACCGACGAGGTAGCCGAGCTGGTGCTGCGGGACAACTACGACCAGGCACGGGCGATCAACAACTCGCAGGCCCAGGCCGCCTCGCTGCTGCCGGTGCACCGTCGGATGATCAGCGAACTGGAGCGGGCCGGCCAGCTCGACCGGGCGCTGGAGGCGCTGCCCCCGGACGAGGAGCTGGCGGTACGCACCGAGTCCGGGCTCACCGCGCCGGAGTTCGCGGTGCTGCTCGCGTACGTCAAGATCGTGCTGGAGCGGGAGATCCTGGCCGAGGGGCTCGCGGACGAGGAGTGGACGACCGACGTCCTGGTCAACTACTTCCCGACGCCGATGCGCGAGCGGTTCGCCGACCGGATGGCCCGGCACCGGCTGCGCCGGGACATCGTCACCACGGTCCTGGTCAACGAGGCGATCAACCGGGGCGGCATCTCGTTCGTCTTCCGGGTCGTCGAGGAGACGGCCGCGTCGGCGGCCGACGTGATCCGGGCGTACGTGGTGGTCCGGGAGGTCTTCGGGCTGCGCGAGCTGTGGGACGCGGTCGAGGCGCTGGACAACCAGGTTCCGCCGGAGTTGCAGACCAGCGTCTACCTGGACACCCGCCGGCTGCTCGACCGGGCCGTCCGGTGGCTGGTGACCAACCGGCGGTCCCCGATCGACGTGCCGGCCGAGATCGAGCGGCTCCGCGACGGGGTGGCCCGGCTGCTGCCCGACCTGCAGGACCGGTTCCACGGCAGCGAGCGGGAGTCGTTGCAGGAGCACATCGACGCGATGACCGCCCGGGGGCTGCCGGCCGAGCTGGCCGGACGGGCGACCCGGCTGATGTACAGCTTCGGTCTGCTGGACGTGGTGGAGACGGCGCGGACCAGTGGCCGCGACGTCGGCGAGGTGGCCTCGGTCTACTTCGTGCTCTCCGACCGGTTCCGGGTCGACTCGCTGCTGTCGAAGATCTCCCTGCTGCCGCGCGAGGACCGCTGGCAGACGCTGGCCCGGATGGCGCTGCGCTACGACCTGTACGCCGCACTGGCCGCGCTGACCGGCGAGGTGCTCGACTCCACCTCCGGTGACCTGCCGCCGCAGGAGCGGGTGCTCCAGTGGGAGCAGTCGAACGCCACCTCGATCCACCGGGCGCACCGGGCGATGGGGGAGTTCGACGAGTCGCGGGCGGATCTCGCCTCGCTCTCGGTGCTGCTGCGGCAGATCCGTACCCTGGTGCGGACGTCCGCCGCCGCCTGACCGAACGCCGACCGCGCCCGGGGCGGGACCTCCGCCACGGGCGCGGTCGTGCGGTGACCGGGCCGGCTCAGGACGTCAGCGTGGCGAAGACGATCACGTTGTCCTGGTAGCTGCCGGCGGCCTGGTCGAACTGGCCGCCGCAGGTCACCACCCGCAGCCCGGGACGGTCGTTCGGGCCGTACACCAGGTCGGTGGGGAACTGCGTCTTCGGGTAGGACCGCACCTCGTCGACGGTGAACGTGGCGGTGCTGCCGTCGGCCCGCGCCACCGCGACGGTGTCGCCGGGCAGGAGCGAGCCGAGCTGGAAGAAGACCGCCGGTCCGAGCTGCGCCGAGTCGACGTGCCCGACGATCACCGCGTTGCCGGTCTCGCCGGGGCTGACGCCCGGCTCGTACCAGCCGGCCTGTTGGGCCTGGTCCAGCGGGGGCACCTGGACCGTGCCGTCCGGGTTGGTGCCCAGCGGCATGATCCCCGCGTTGACCCCGATCCTGGGGATCACGATCGAGGTGGGGGCGGAGCGGGGCAGCGGGTCGGGGCCCGGCGGCACGCTCGCGTCGGCGGGGACCTGCGCGTCCGGGTCGTCGACCGGCCCGGTGTCCCCGGCCGGGGTGTCCGTGGGGGCGTTCTGCGGCGCGGCCTGGGCCGCCGGCTGCGGCGGACGGGGCGGGGGCGTGGTCCGGATGGAGGCGCCGATCATGCCGGAGCCGGCCATGGCGAGGAGGACGACG
>NZ_JBMDWU010000094.1:0-6824 GCF_048594385.1 Micromonospora sp.
GACCTCGAACGCATCCTCGCCGCGTCGAGTTGACCACCACCGCATCCGCCCGCGGGGCCCCGCCCGGGCCCCGCCGGGCCCCGCGGCGGCCGCACCCCCCCCGGGGGGGGGGCCGGGCGGGCGCCGCCCACCCCCGGGGAACGACGACCCCCCCGACCCCCCCCGCGCTGGGTTTGCGGCCCCGCGGTTAAGGGCGGGTGGCGGCCCGTACGGCGCGGGCGGGTGTGGTCGCGGTCAACTCGACGCGGTGAGGATGCGTTCGAGATCGTCGAGGACGACCTTCCCGCCGACCGTGCCGACGCCGGTGATCCAGAACGACTGGTCGACGAGGTGCAGGCGGGGGAAGGCGGCGGCGTTGGCGGTGACCGAGGCGGGGATGGTGCTGCGGTCGTTGACGTCGACGGTGGTGACGAAGACGTGGTCGGCCTTGGCCTCCAGCACCCGTTCCGGGGAGACGTCGACCGAGATGGAGTTCTCCCAGTCGCGCTCGGGGGTCGTGAAGCCGACGCACTCCAGTGCGCTGCCGGCGAACGAGGTGGGGCCGTAGAGGGTGAGGACGCCGTCGCGGGGGCGGATGAGCTGCGCGGTCTTCCCGGCGGTGCCGAACTTCTTGGCGATGTCCGCGCACCGCTGCTGGAAGCCGGCGAGGAGCTTGTCGGCGGAGTCCGCGCCGCCGAGCGTGGTCGCGGTGAACCTGACGTTGTCCTGCCACGGGTCGGCCTGGGAGGCCATGAACACGGTCGGGGCGACGTCGGTGAGCTGCTGGTAGAGGGCGGAGTGCCGGGACTCGGTGCCGATGATCAGGTCGGGCTTGAGGGCCGCGATCTTCTGCACGTTGGGTTCCTGGACGGTGCCGACGGTGGTGATGCCGGCGGCCTTGTCGCCGAGGTACTTGGGCACGCCGGCGGCCTCGTTGAGCACGGCCGCGCCGACCGGGGTGAGCTCCACGGCGATGGCGGTGTCGAGCTGGACCGGTTCGAGGACGACGACCCGGGTCGGCTTGTTCGGCACGGCGGTCTTGCCGCGTGCGTGTTCGACGGTTCTGGTGTCGCCGACGCTGCCCGCCGGGTCGGAGTCGTCGGAGCCGCAGGCGGCCACGGCGAGCACGGCCGCCGAGGCGACGGTGAGGGCGAGGAGGCGTCGGCGGATTGTTCGAGGGGTCGGCGTGCGCATGGTGCAGGTTCCCGTCTGGCTACTGACAGTGATTACTCACGGCGATGTTTAGGTTAGCATTACCTAATCATCGATCTCTTCGCGGGCTGGCCGGTCGTGCCAGTAACCCTGGGTGTGCACCTGCCGTAGATCAACGTTTGCTTCGGTGAAGAGTCGACGCACCAGGGCAATCTTGCTACTCTCCGTAGCCGCCCAGGCGTAGAAGTCCGTTCCCGCCGTCGCCGCCGCCCGGCCGTGCCCGGCCAACCAGTCGGCCACCAACCCGGTCAGCGTCGTCCCGCCCCGGGCGTCGCCCCGCAGCCGGACCTCGACCCGGTGGCCGGCGGTCACGTCGTCGAGGGTGGCGGCGTCCGCCGCGTCGCCGGCCTCCAGCAGGACCGTCGCCCGCACCCCCGGGCCGAGGCCGGACAGGATGCCGCGTACCGCCGGGTAGGCCGTCTCGTCCGCCGCGATCAGCACCCGCGTCGCCGGCCCCGGCTCCCACTGCACGCCGTACCCGGGTTGGCCGGCCGCCACGTGCGGGCCCGACAGGAGCAGCCGGTCACCGGGCCGGGCCGCCGCCGCCCAGCCGCTCGCCGGGCCGTGCGGCTGGTGCAGGTAGAAGTCCAGGTCCAGCTCGCCCGCCGGCGGCCGGGTGCGGTACGCGGTGTAGCTGCGCAGCCTCGGGCGCACGTCGCCGGGAATGGACCGCCACTCGCGTCGCCACGTCTGCTCGGGCAGCCCCGCCCGCAGCTCGGCCGGGTAGCCGCCGTCGACCGGAAGCATGATCTTGATGCGCTGGTCGAGCTGGTACGGGGCCATCTCCCGCAGCCGCTCGTCGCCGAGCGTCACCCGGACGAACCCGGGCGACAGCCGCCGGGTCGCCGTCACGGTCGTCGCGAACAGGACGTTGGGCGAGTTGCCGAATGCTGACATGCCGGCAGAGGCTAGCGTGCCCCGTCCGGGCAGCTCATCGCCCCGGACCCCGCAGTGACCCAGGCCCACCCCGCCCCGTCGATCACCCCGGCCGGCCGCGGCGGCGCGGCCCCGGTCCGCTGCCGGACGGGCACCGGCGGGGGTACGCGGGGCCGCCGCCGGTTTCGCAGCATGACAGCCAGTGTCGCGCGTGGATGTGTCGGGTGCCGTCGCCCGGTCGGGTGGCGACGGTCTGGGTCGTTCCCGCAACCGCGACCCCCGGGCAACTATCAACTCCATGTGACGTATCCTGTACGCGACTCTGGGTAGTTAATCGAGGTGATTTGCCGGTCTCGCTCCCGTTATGTCATTGCAAGTTGTGATCAATCTTGACCTTGTCGTGAAATGCTTCTTAAGGTCTCTTTTGGTCGTCAGCCTGATCGGGAGAGAGAATTGATGGACGAGGTGTCCCTTTCCGATCGTCTGGGCGACCAGCTGAAGCGTTTGTGCGAGGCCAGCGGAATCGCCTCGGCAGAGCCGGTGGAACTGCTGGAAAACCTGCTCGGACCAGCCGGTTCACAGCCGTTGTCGGCCCCGCCGCGTTGGCCGTCCGACATCGCCGACGACCACACCCCGGTGGAGTTCTCCATCGCCTTCAGCGCCACCGAACCGCCGACCGTACGGATTCTCGGCGAGACCCTGGGCGCACCGCCCGGCAGGTCGGCCAACATGGCCGCCACCCGGCGCTTCCTCGACCGGCAGGCGCACCGGGCCGGCCTGTCCACGTCCCGGCTGGATTCGGTGCGTGACCTGTTCACGACCGACGATCCGCAGGGCGCCTTCGCGCTCTGGTGCTCACTGGTGTTCCGCAGTGGCCGGCGACCCGAGTTCAAGGTCTACCTCAATCCGGAGCTGCGGGGGGTCGACCGGGCACCGGGCCTGGTCGCCGAGGCGCTGCACCGGCTCGGGCTCGGCAGGTCCTTCCGGGCGATGCTCGACCACGGCATCCGGCCGGGCGAGTTGGGTCGCCGGGACCGGCTGACGTTCTTCGCCCTCGACCTGCACGACGGTGCCCAGGCCCGGGTCAAGGTCTACCTGACCCACCACGACGCCGAGGTGCGCGACGTCGTCCGGGCGGCCGGGATCGTCCACGACGCGGACGCGACCCGGCTCGCCGAGTTCGTCGAGTTGGCCGGTGGCGGCCGGACCCGGTTCGCCGGTCTTCCCCTGGTGGGCAGCTACACCCTGGTCGAGGGGGTCGACCGGCCGGTCGGCTACAGCCTCTACGTGCCGATCCGCGGCTACGTCGACGACGACGAGGAAGCGTACGACCGGGTGGTGGCGGTGCTGGACCGCTACGGCTTCGGCCACACGCTGCTGGACCGGGCGCTCGCCGCGGTGGCCCGACGGCCGCTGCGTGACGGCGTCGGGTTGATCCCGCACCTGTCGTTGCGGCTGGGCGCCCCCCGGCCGGGGGTGACCGTCTACCTGTCCGCCGAGGCGTACCGGGTGACCCCGCCGGTACGCCGCCCGCTGACCGTCGACCGCACGGCGCTGGCCACCCCGACCGGCCGGGCCGGCGCGGGACACCCCTGACCGTCCATCGAGGAGCGAACAGTGCCCGTCGACGCCTACGCGATGCTGCCCCCGTACCGGATCAAGGTGGTCGAACCGATCCCCTTCCTCGACCCGCAGCAGCGGCGGGAGGCCCTCGCGGACGCCGGATACAACCCGTTCGAGCTGCGCGCCGACCAGATCACCATCGACCTGCTGTCGGACTCCGGCACCGGAGCCACCTCGGCCGCGCAGGAGGCCGCCGCCGCGCTCGGCGACGAGTCCTACGCCGGGGCGCGCTCCTGGTTCCGGTTCCGCGACGAGGTACGCGACCTCACCGGCTATCCGCACCTGCTCCCCGTGCACCAGGGGCGGGCCGGTGAACGGGTGCTCTTCACCAGCCTGCTCGAACCGGGCCAGCTCTGCCTCAGCAACACCCACTTCGACACCACCCGGGCCAACGTCACGCTGGCCGGCGCGGAGGCCCGGGACCTGCCCTGCCCGGCCGCGTTCGACCTCGACAGCGCGGACCCGTTCAAGGGCGACATCGATCTCGACGCGTTGGCCGCCACGCTCACCGGGCCGGAACGGGACCGGGTCGGCCTGGTCCTCATCACGATCACCAACAACGGCCTCGGCGGGCAACCGGTGTCGATGGCCAACCTCACCGCCGTCCGCGACCTGTGCCGCGCGCACGGGGTGCCGTTCTTCCTGGACGCGGCGCGGTTCGCCGAGAACGCCTGGCTGGTCGGGCAGCGCGAGCCCGGCTACCGGGACTGGACGCCCCGGCAGATCGCCACCCACGCCTTCGGGCTCGCCGACGGCTGCGTGGTGAGCCTCAAGAAGGACGGCCTGTCGGCCATCGGTGGGCTCATCGGGTTGCGCGACGACGACCTGTTCGCCAGGTGCGAGGCCAACCTGATCGCCACCGAAGGGTTCTCCACCTACGGCGGGCTGGCCGGCCACGACCTCGAACGGCTCGCCCAGGGGCTGCGCGAGGTGGTCGACCCCGCGTACCTGCGGGCACGGGCCGCCTCCACCGCCCGGCTGGCCCGGCTGGTCAACGAGGCCGGGGTGGACACCGTGCAACCCGCCGGCATCCACGCCCTCTACCTCAACGCCGGACGGTTGCTGCCCCACCTGTCCCCGGCGGAGTTCCCCGGGCACGCCCTCGGCTGCCAGCTCTACCTCGACGGGGGCATCCGCTGCGCCGAGCTGGGCTCGCTCTATCTCGGCGGGATGGACGACCGGCACCGGCTGGTCACCCCGGCCCCCTTCGAACTGGTGCGCCTGGCCATCCCGCGCCGTGTCTACACCGACACCCACTTCGAGTACGTGGCCGCCGTGCTCGCCGACATCGCCAAGGAACCCGGCCGGGTCCCCGGCTACCGGGTGGTCTCGTCGCCACCCCTGCTCCGGCACTTCAAGGTGCGGTTGGCGCAGCTTCCGACGGGGGGCGGCGGCGACTGAACCCGGTACGCCCGGCTCCGGTCAGCGCGGCCGGAGCCGGCCGACACCGGCGGGGCGGGACCTGCCGGGGCGCTCAGGCGGTGGCGGGCAGCCGGGACAGGGCGTGCCGCACCAGCTCGATCAGCGCCTGCTTGCTGGAGGCCCGGTCCCGGGCGTCGCACCACAGCAGCGGCACGGTCTCGTCCAGCTCCAGGGCGGCGCGGATCTCCTCCTCGGTGTAGGGGCACTCACCGAAGAACCGGTTGACGGCGGCGACGAACGGGATGCCCCGGCGCTCGAAATAGTCGACAGCCGGGAAACTGGTGCCGAGCCGGCGGGTGTCGACGAGCACGATCGCCCCCACCGCGCCCTGGGCCAGCTCGTCCCAGATGAACCAGAACCGGTCCTGACCCGGGGTGCCGAACAGGTAGAGCACGACGTCGTTGCTGATGGTGATCCGCCCGAAGTCCAGGGCGACGGTCGTGCTGGACTTGTCCTCCACGCCGGTGAGGTCGTCCACCCCGATGCTGGCCTGGGTGAGGACCTCCTCGGTGACCAGTGGTGGGATCTCGCTGACCGAGCCGACCAGGGTGGTCTTGCCGGTGCCGAAGCCGCCCGCCACGACGACCTTCACCGATTTCCGATCCACGCGTATCAGTCCCTCTTCTATATCCGCTGCAGGCCGGCGAGAACCGTTTCCAGCAGCCACCGGTCGGCGATCTTCTCCTGCGCCGGTGAGCCGATGTCCAGAAACCCCTGCTCGTGGAGCACGTCCACCATCACCTTGGTGATGGCGAGCGGCCGGTGCAGGTAGGCGCCGATCTCGGCGATGGAGATCCACCCCGTGCACTGGTGGAGGATCTCCCGGTACTCCAGCTCCAGCCGGCTCTGGTCGGCCGGCAGGGCGATGACCTGGGTGGCCAGGTCGAGGCTGGTGTTGCGGGGGCTCGTCCGCCCGTTGACGAGGATGTACAACGGCACCAGCCGGCCGGCCTCCGCCTCGTCGTCGCCGTCCCACACGTCGTGACTCATGGTTTCGACCCGGGTCGGTCGGTGAGTAGAGGTCCGTCGAGGCGGGCCTCGGAGCCGAGATAGTCACCGATGCGGGTCACCAGGCGGCTCATCTCGTACGCGACGGTGCCCATGTCGACGGACTGTTCACAGAGCACCGCCAGCCGCGCGTTCTGGCCGGCGGCGGCGACGAACAGCGTCCGTCCCTCGTACTCGATGATGACCTGTTGGACGGGGCCGCTGTCGAACCGGCGGCCCATCCCCGCGGCGATGCTGTGCAGGGACGACGCGCCGGCGGCCAACAACTCCCCGGCGTCCTGCGGGAGCGACGTGGACTTCTGCACGATCAGCCCGTCGGTGGACAGGACGACCGCGTAGACCACGTCAGGGACCTCCACCAGATCGTCGAGGATCCAGGTCAGATCGTTCTGCGATGCCGAGTGGGTCATACGTTCCTGCCTTGGTCGTCTCTGCTGGCGGAGTCCCCGTTTTTCGCCGCCCGGCCGGCGGCCCAGGCCTTCTGGTATCTGCTGAACCGGTCCCGGGCCTCCTCGGGTGACCGGGCGGGAGCCGGCGCGGCGTCGGGCTTCGGCCCGGGCAGACCCTCGTCGCGCAACTCGGGGGCGAGGTGCTGCTGCGGCCGTCGGTGCGGCAGGGGCGGCCGGTCGGCGACCTGCGGGCCGGACGAACCGTTGCGGGCCGGGCCACGCTGCGCCGGAACTTCGGTCATGATGCCCCCGCTG
>NZ_JBMDWU010000095.1:0-3375 GCF_048594385.1 Micromonospora sp.
CAAACCCCGCAACAACCCCGCCACCCGATCCGACAACACCCCCAACTCCCCATACGTCAACACCACCTCCCCACACACCACCGCCACCGCACCCGGCGACACACCCACCCACCGACCCACCAACTCATGCACCAACTCGCCTGCGCCCGCGTCCGCCGGGTCGGTCCACGCCACCGGCCCCGCCGGACCGGTGACCCACGGGCCCGCCGCCGCCACGTCGACCAGGGCCGGCACGCCGGTCGGGGCCGGCGCGGCCGCCAGCGGTCCGCGCAGGTAGTGACGGTCGGGGGCGGTCACCATGTCCCAGAGGGCGGCCACGAACCAGTCGCGCAGCAGCCGGACCTGCTCGGCCCGCACCGCGTCGGTGTGGAAGTCCATCGCCAGCAGCACCCGGTCGGAGACCGGGTCCCGGACGACCCCGATGTTGAGCGGGAAGTTCGTCGGCTCGGCCCGGACGGTGGAGAAGCTGCCGATCTTGCCGTCGAGGATCTCGGTGCCCCGGTCGGACAGCATCTCGGCCATCACGTGGAAGTGGTTGTAGACGAAGTTGACGTTGACCGGCTGGTCCATGCCGAGCCGGCGTTGCATCTCGGCCATCGGGAAGCGGCGGTGCGGCAACATGTCCCGTTCGGCCGCGAAGACCTCGGCGATCAGGTCGGTCCACCGGCCGTCCGGCAGCACCAGCCGGAACGGCAGCGTGTTGAGGAACAGCCCGCGGACGTCGTCGCCGCCACGCTCCTCGGGGCGGCCGTTGGCGGTCACCCCGACCAGGACGTCCGTCGCGCCGGTGGCGTAGCCGACGGTACGCAGGCAGGCGGCGACGAAGAGGGTCTTCAGCGAGGCGCCGCACCGGGTGGCCAGCTCCCGCAGCGCCGTGCAGAGTTCCGGGCTGAGCACCGTCTCGACCGAGCCGTACCGTTGGCGGGCGTCGGTGGCGTACCACCACTCGCCCGTGAAGCGGGCCTCGGCGGGTAGCTGCGGCACCGGCCCGTCGGGCCAGCGCAGCAGCCGGGTGTCCGGCGGGTCGGCCAGCCGCTCACGCCAGAACTGCTCGGTCTCCGTCGACGTCAGCGCGGCGCGTTCCAGCTCGACGAAGTCGCGGTACTGCGCGCTCAACGGCGGGTCGGTCGGCTCCACGCCGGCACGCAGGCCCTGGTAGACCCGCATGATCTCGCTGAGGGTGGAGTGCAGGCTCCAGCCGTCGAACACGGCGTGGTGCTCGGTCAGCGTCCACTGGAACACGTCGTCGGAGCGGCGGTGCACGTGCATCCGCAGCAGCGGCGGGCGGTCGTGGTCGAACGGGGTGACCCGCTGGTGTTCCAGGTAGGACCGGACGATCTCGTCCTGTGCCGCCTCGTCCAGGTCACGCAGGTCGTCGACGCCGACCGGCAGCACCGCCTCGGCGTGCACCAGTTGCAACGGCTCGCTGTGGTCGGTCAACGACAGCGCCGTGCGCAGGATCGGATGCCGGCGTACCACGTGGGCGACCGCCCGGGTGAAGGCGTCCGCCTCGAACGGTGCCCGCACCTTCATGCTGTCGACGTTGTGGTACGGCAGCCGCTCCAGGTCGCGGGTCATCTCGTAGACCATGCCCACCTGCAACGCGGTCATCGGGTACGCGTCGACGAGACCGTCCGGTAGGTGCGCCCGGTCGGTGGCGGCGACCAGTTCGAACGGTCGACGTACCGGGGCGTCGGGCAGGTCGACGACCGTGCAGACGGTGGCGAGTTCGGCGACCGTCGGCCGGTGGAACAGCTCCTGCAACGCGAAGGAGATGCCGCTGGCGCGGGCCGCGCCGAGCACCCGGATGCTGCGGATCGAGTCCCCACCCAGGTGGAAGAAGTTGTCGTGCCGGCCCACCTGGACCGGGCCGAGCGCCTCGACCCAGATCTCGGCGAGCCGCCGCTCGACCGGTCCCTGCGGCGCCACGTAGTCACCGCTGCCGGCGGGGCGGGCCTCGTCCGGGTCGGGCAGCCGCCGGTGGTCGGTCTTGCCGCTCGGCGTCAGCGGGATCGCCGCCAGCTCCACGAACCGCCCCGGCACCATGTAGTCCGGCAGCCGGTCCGCCAGCCACCGCCGCAGGTCGGCGACCGGCACCGCCGACCCGGCCTCCCCCGACACGTACGCGATGAGCTGCGGTGCCCCGGCGTCGTCGGGGCGGATGGTGACCGCCGCGGCGGTGACGCCGGGGAACTGGTGGGCGGTCGCCTCGATCTCAGTCAGCTCCACCCGGAAGCCGCGGATCTTGACCTGGCTGTCGGCGCGGCCCGCGTACTCCAGGGTCCCGTCCGGACGCCACCGGGCCAGGTCGCCGCTGCGGTAGAGGCGGGCCCCCGGCTCGGCGCCCACCGGGTCCGCCACGAAACGTCCCGCGGTCAGGCCGGGTTGGCCGAGGTAGCCCCGGGCCACCCCCGGACCGCCGACGTACATCTCCCCGGTGACGCCGACCGGGCAGGGGCGCAGGTACCGGTCCAGGACGTGGATCGCCATGTCCGCCAGGGGGCGGCCGATCTGGGTGAGCGCCCGGTCCAGGTCGTCCGGCACGATCTCGCGGAAGGTGTCGTGCACGGTGGTCTCGGTGATCCCGTACATGTTGACCAGCCGGGGGCGGTCCGCGCCGTGCCGCTGCGTCCACCGGCGTACCGAGCCGCGTTCCAACGCCTCACCGGCGAAGATGACGTAGCGCAGCCGCAGCGGGTCGCCGAGGCGGGCGTCGACGGCCTCGAACTGGACGAACGCCGACGGCGTCTGACTGAACACGGTCACCTGCGCGTCCCGGACCAGCGCGTACAGGTCCTCGGGGCTGCGGGACACCCAGTAGGGCACCACGACCAGCCGGCCGCCGGTGCTCAACGCACCCCAGATCTCCCAGACGCTGACGTCGAACGACATGCTGTGGAACATCGACCAGACGTCGTCGGGGCCGAACCGGAACTCCCGGGCCGCCGAGGCGAACAGCCGGGCGGCGTTGCGGTGGGTCACCGTGACGCCCTTGGGTCGGCCGGTCGAGCCCGACGTGTAGATCACATACGCAGCGCTGTCCACCGTCACCACCGGAGCCGGCACCTCCCCGGCCACCGACGATCCGGCCCCCTGCACGGCCTCCGGCTCCGGACCGTCCACACCGATCTCCACCACCCGCCACGAACCCGACGGCAACCGCCCCGCCCCACCCGAACCCCCCAACACCACCGACACACCCGAATCCCCCAACATCAACGACAACCGCTCCACCGGATAATCAACATCCAACGGCACATACGCCGCACCCACCTTCAACACCCCCACACACCCCCCCACCGCATCCCCCGACCGCCCCACACACACCCCCCCCAACCCCCCACCCACCACACACAACACCCCCACCACCCCCCC
>NZ_JBMDWU010000096.1:0-4535 GCF_048594385.1 Micromonospora sp.
TTCCCGGTAATTGGGTGTGGGCCGGCGGGCGCCCCACCGGGCGCCGGGCGGCCTACCGGGTCGGATCAGTGCTCGTGGTCGTGGTCGTGCGCCTGCTCGCTCTCGGCCCGCAACGCGTCGAGGGTGACCTCGTTGCCGGCCGAGTCCTTGATCTTGATCTTCTCCATCACGGAGGCGAGCGCCTTGCCGCGCCGCACGTCACCGAAGACGGCGGCGGCGGCACCGGAGCGGACCAGCTGGTCGTAGTACTGCTGCGGGGCCATCCCGGCGCGCTGCGCCCGGTGGACGATCTCGTGGCCGAACTCGTCGTCGGAGACCTGGGTGTCCTCGGCGTCGGCCAGGGTGTCCAGCAGCAGCTGGATCTTGACGCCCTCGGTCGCCGCCTCGGTCAGCTCGGTGTCGATCTGCTCCTCGGTCTTCTCCTCGGCGGCGAGGTACTCCTCCATCGAGGCGCCGATCCGCTCCAGCTGGTCGACCATCGCCTGCTTACGGCTCTCGACCTCCTCGCGGACGACACCCTCCGGCGCCGGCACCTCGGCGGCGGCGACCAACTGCTCCAGGGCCTTGTCCCGGGCGGCGTAGATCTGCTCGACCCGCTTGCCCCGGGTGACCTTCTCCCGCAGGTCGGCGCGCAGCTCCTCGATGGTGTCGAACTCGCTGGCCATCTGGGCGAAGTCGTCGTCCAGCTCCGGCAGCTCCTTCTCCTTGACCGTGCGGACGGTCACCGCCACCTCGGCGTCCCGGCCGGCGAAGTCGCCGCCCACGAGCTGGGTCGTGAAGGTGGTGTCGTCGCCGGCGGCGAGACCGACCAGGGCCTCGTCCAGACCCGGCAGGAGCTGCTTGCTGCCGACCTCGTGCGAGATGTTGCTCGCCGAGCCGCCCGGCACGTCCTCGCCGTCGACGGTCGCGTTCAGGTCGATCTGCACGTAGTCACCCTCGGCGGCGGCCCGCTCGACGGTCTTGAGCGTGGCGAACCGCTCGCGCAGGTTCTTGACCTGCTCGTCGATCTCACTCTCGTCGATCTGGAGCTCGTCGACGGTCACCTCGACGGTGGCCGGGTCCGGCAGGGTCAGCTCGGGCCGGACGTCGACCTCGGCGGTGAAGTTGAGCGAGTCACCGTCGTTGAACTCGGTGATCTCGACCTCGGGACGGCCGAGCGTCTTGAGGTCGTGCTCACGTACGGCGGCGAGGATGTTCTGCGGGATCGCCTCCTGCACCGCCTCGTTGAGCACGGTGCCCCGGCCCACCCGCTGGTCGATCACGGCGGCCGGGATCTTGCCCCGACGGAAGCCGGGAACCTGGACCTGCTGGCCGATCTCCCGGTACGCCTTCTTGAGGCTCGGCTCGAGCTCGACGAACGGCACCTCGATGGCGAGCCGCACGCGCGTCGGGCTCAGAGTCTCGACGGTGCTCTTCACAGGCGTACTCCTTGACGGATCTCAGTGGTGGGTCTGGGTCTGGGCGTGATTGCGCGCATCGAGTGTAGGCGAGCCGGGACGCTGCTCCGGCAGCGCCCGGCGAACCGCACGGATCGGCGTCGCCTCCCGGGGATGATCCCGGGATGCGCACGCAGTCGGGGTGGCGGGATTTGAACCCACGGCCCCTCGCTCCCAAAGCGAGTGCGCTACCAAGCTGCGCCACACCCCGTGGCGAAAGAAGTGTATGCCGTCGCGCCCTGCCCGGTATGCCGGGGCGTCCCCCACCGGCCCGTCCCCCACTCGCGTTCGACGTGTGTGCCGTACGCCCCCGGCGTTCACCCGGCGTGTCCCCGGTGCGCACTCGACGTGTCCTCGACATGTCCGCTGCACGGTCTCGGCGCGACCTCGGCACGGTCTCGGCGCGACCTCGGCACGGTCTCGGTGATCAAGAGGTTTGCGTCAGGGGGGAGCGTCGAGGGTGACGCGAACCTCTTGATCACCGAGGACACGGGGTCGGGGGGAGGAAATGCCGGGGGGAGGGGGTGGGGGTAGGCTTGCGGCGCGTCCGGTTTCCGGGCGTACGCGGGCGTAGCTCAATGGCAGAGCTTCAGTCTTCCAAACTGACGGTGCGGGTTCGATTCCCGTCGCCCGCTCCACACCCTCCGGCCCAGGTCAGCGGCATACTCGCCGAGCCTGGGCCGTTCTCGTACCCGAATGTCGGACGGTGGTGCCAGCCTCCGGACCCATGAAGCCGCTCATGGTGCACCGCACCACCTTCAGCCCCCACTATGGCCACTTTGTCCTGCGGGACGTGTGGTGTGATGCCGGCGACGAAGGCGAGTCACTCCAGGACGCGGAGGACCAGGTAGCCGGCGCGTTCACGTACGAAATCTGCGTTCGAGTTCTCTCGGACGCATCGAAGGTGGGCCTTGAACTCCGGACGTGGGCCAGTGAGCCCGCGCCGGACAGCGGCCCGTGGGACGAATCTCGACAGCTTGAGCTGCACTGCCCGACCGGAGAGCTGATCGTCGAGGTGATCACCTCCGGAGCAGCAATGGAGGTCACCCCTTCGCAGGGAGCCGGCGTCTACGGGGTTCGGGTCCACCGCAGGCGGGCCGACACCCAGGAGTTCCTCATCGAGCTGTGGTGGCGGACCCCGCTGCCGCAAGCCGACGACGACGAGGACTTCTACGGCGACGTGTGGTCCTGACCAGGTCAGGACAGCGCGTAGATGTCTTCGATCTCGTGACGGCTGCCGGGCATGACCAACACCGACGCCATGATCGGGTCACCCGACGCCCGCCGCACCAGACGACGGCTGCCCATATGTCTGCGGTCGGCAGCTGTGTGGTACCGCTACCGTGACTGCCGTGACGACCTATGAGTCGGGTGAAACGGTCATGGACCTCCTGGTTGCCGACACTCTGCTTGCCGGCGCTGCTGTCGCCCTGATCGGGTGCGCTGCTTGGGTGGTTGTTCGCAGCCGGCGCACGCCAACGGTTCAGCTGCTCGGGCGGACCCTGCGTTACCCCCGCGTGTGGGCCGCAGGGGCGGCGTGCATTGGCTTCTACGCTCTCCTGGGGGTAGGGAATCTCACGGAGGTCACGCCCAGCGCTTGGCGCGCTCAGGGCCGGTGGATCGGTGCGGGGTTGTTGCTGGCCGCATCGGTCCTCATGGCCACCTACTGGTTCCTTGAGTATCGCGCCACGCGTCGGACTGGTCGTGACCGATAGGTTGGGCCGTGACGAGCGCCAGCGTGGCCGCTCGTCGTCGATGCCGGGGCGCTCGACTGTTGCGCCGCTTCGCGGCTTGCCCGTTCGCCGTCGACCAGGACGGCTAGCCGGGTGCGACCTCGCGCTCGGCCGCCTCCAGCCAGCGCCGGTACCAACGGGCGAAGCCCAGCGGTGTCCCGTCGTCGTCGTACAGCGGCCGGAACCCACCGCCCTCGGCGATGTCGTCCGCCCACATCTGTCCCCGGGCGGGACCGCTGACGACGAGTGCCTCCCGTAACGCGCAGCCGAGATGGCACAGGTAGAGCAGGCCGACCGAGTTCTCCGGCGTGTAGACGACCTGCTCGTACCGCTCCCAGTGGGCGTCCTGCGCGGCGGTGAACGCCTCGGGGGAGTCGTAGTCGTCCTCCTCGGGTTCGGCGGGTAGGCCGTCGGCCGGGTTGAACGCCTCGACGTGGGCGAAGGGACGCCCGAGCGCCGCCAGTGTGGTGAGGTCCGCGCCGTCGCCCTCCCACTGCCACCGTCCGTCGCGCCGGCGCATCGGGAACAGCCCGTAGGCCGGCCCCGCGCCGCCCCGACCCGCCTCCCGCAGGAACGACAGGTACTCGGCGGGCAGCTCCACCCGCAACTGCTCCCCCACCTCGGCCAACTCCTCGGCGGTCAGTGGTGGTTCGAGCTCCCACCCGTGGTCGCCGGCACCGAACACCGCACCGGAGTCCGGCGTCGCGGCCAACCGGGCGAGCCGTCCACGGATGTCCGACCAGTCGGTGCGCGTCACGCCCGGCACGATACAAGCACGTCGGGAGGCGGCCACCCGACGGACCGGAGCCCGGCACGAGGTCCGCGCCCACGGGGTACGCACCGCCCACGCCGCCCGGACCGGGGCACCCGGCCGCCCCGTCGCCGGTCAGAGCAGGCGGCCGGAGCGGTCGCGGGCGACGATGCCGTCGAGTCGTACGCCGGGGGTGAGGTCGACCGGATCGAACCAGAAGATCACCAGTTCCGGGTCGGTGCTCCACCGGGCCAGCCGGGCGTCGACCTGCCGGCCCCCGGCGGTGCCGACGATCCGGCTCGCCGGCCCGACGAAGTAGCCGAACGTCGGCACCGGTGGGCGGTCGTCCGAGGGGGTCGCGTCGTCGTACCCGATCTCGTGGAAGCCCGGTCGCCGGTCGCTGCCCCGCACGTCGTTGAGGACGATGTCGTCGGTCAGTTCGCCGGCGGGGGTACGGCGGCCGGCCATCAACCCGACCCGCACCCGGGGCGCCTCGGGCACGTCGACCGCCACCAGGTAGTACACCCGCTGCTCGACGCCGTACCGGATGCCGGTGTCGACCACCTCGCCGATCGGCTTCCGGGGCGGCTCCCACCGGGTGGGTCCGGGGGTCGG
>NZ_JBMDWU010000097.1:0-16009 GCF_048594385.1 Micromonospora sp.
CGGCCGGTTGCGTCGCTGCCGGCCCGGGGTGGGCCGGGGCGGTGGGCGGGTGGCCGGTGGCCCCGAAGGCCAGGGTCGGTCCGCCGTCGTCGGTCTCCGGATCGGCCGACCGGCGGCGACGGGCCTCCTCACGGCGGGCCAACCGGGCGAGTGTCTCGTCCAGACCACCCCTCATCACGTCCCCCTCTCCGATGGAAACGACCGGGCGTCGGCTCGGTCAGGCGCCCTTCTCCCGTACCGCCCGGTCCAGCGCCCGGTCCAGGACGACCAGCAGGGCGTCCCGTACCGACAGCCGTTCCCGGGCGTCGAACTGCACCAGCGGCACGTGGTCACCGATCGCCAGCGCCCACCGGATCGCCCCCAGCTCGTGGGTCAGCCGGCCGTCGAAGGTGTTCACCCCGACCACGAAGGGCAGGCCGGCCCGCTCGAAGAAGTCGACCGCCGGGTAGCAGTCGTCCAGCCGGGAGCTGTCCACCACCACCAACGCGCCGAGCGCGCCCCGCGCCAGGTCGTCCCACATGAAACCGAACCGGTCCTGGCCGGGCGTGCCGAACAGGTAGAGCTTCAGGCTCCGGTCGATGGTCACGCAGCCGAAGTCCATCGCCACCGTGGTGGTGGTCTTCCCACTGCGGGCCCCCGGGTCGTCCACCCCGATCCCGGCGCTGGTCATCTCGGCCTCGGTGGTCAGCGGGGCGATCTCGGAGATGGCACCGACCGTGGTCGTCTTGCCCACCCCGAAACCTCCGGCGATGAGCAGCTTGACCGGGATCGGCGGAGCGGCCGGCGGGCCGCTGCGGGTGTCCGTCGTCGGTGTCGCCGACGCCGCCGGTGGTCGGTACGGCAGTGGTGCGCCCGGCTGCTGGGGTGCCGTCGGAGGGCCGCCCACGGGCTGTCCGTAGCGGGCGGAGGCACTGTTCGCGGCGAGCCCGCCGAGCGGGGCGACCGGCCATTCAGGAGATCGCACGGAGTCCATCAATCACTCGCAGGATGAGGTCGGGGTCAAATGCGTCGTCGGCGGCGCCGACGTGCACGTCGAGATGGCCGGCGGCCCGCAGGTCACCGACCAGCACCCGGGTCACGCCGAGCTGCAGCCGCATCCGGGCGGAGATCTCCGCCACCGAGATCGGCTCACCACACAGGGCGACGATCGCCTGCAACTCGGGGGCCAGCAGGGCCGCCACGGCGGCGGCCCGGCCCGGCCCGGTCCGGGCGGTGACCTGGGTCTCCAGCCCGATCGCCGGGTCCGCGCCGGCCACCCGCCCGGCGGTCAGCACGAACGGGCGGGGGCTGGCCGGGCGGCCGGCCTCCGGCTCGGGGACGGGGGCGGGCGTCGGTGTCGTATCGCCCGCCGGGGTCCGCAGGTAGGGGCGGACCCGGACCATGGGTTCGGGTTCCGGTTCCTCGCCAGCGGCGTCCCGGGTCATTGCTGAACGGCGTTCTTCAGCTCGGCGATGAGTCTCGGTGTCAGCGCGCCGCCGGCCCGGCCGGCGAAGAGGGTCATCTCGTACGCGACGGTGCCCAGGTTGGCCGACCGGTCGGCGATCACGCCCAGTACGGAACCGCTGCTGATCGCCGTGATCAGCAGGTAGCCGTCGGCCATGTCCACGATCACCCGGTTGAGCCCGCCGAGGGCGTACCAGCTGGCGGCACCCCCGGCCAGGCTGGTCATGCCGGAGACGACGGCGGCGAGGCGTTCCGCGTTGGACCGGTCCTTGATGGACGACATGGCCATCAGCAGCCCGTCGGAGGAGACCGCGATGGCCTCCAGGACGCCGGCTGTGCTGGAGGTGAACGAGTCCAACAGCCAGTTGAACGTGCGCGCCTCCGGGCTGAGGTCCCCGGCCGGGTGGTTCTGGTAGTCGACGTTCTCGTGTACGTGCGGGCTGGTCACCGTGTCGTTCCTTCTTCAGTGCGGTGGTCGGTGCGGACTTCGCGCAGAGCCCGGGCGACGCCCGTCTCGAACGCGTTGATGAGATCGCGGACCTCGCCCGGATCTCCCGGATTCTCACTCGGTGCCTGCCGGGGCGGTGAGACGGTCAGGTTGGCGCCCGGGATCCGCCGGGTCAGCCGGGGCACCGCCGGTGCGGCGGAGGGTTGGGCCGCGGAGGGTTGGGCGGCGGCGGGTTGGTTGGCAGCGGGTCGGTTGGCAGCGGGTCGGGTGGCGACGGACGCGGCGGCCGGCCCGGCCTGTTCGGCCCGGTGCACCCCGGACTGGAACTGCTCGACCAGGGCCCGCGCGGCCTCCGGGTCGGCCCGGCTGCCGTCCACCGGCCCGACGACCGGTGCGGTACGGGGCAGGCTCGCGCCGGGGACCCGCTGCCGGATGCCCGGCAGCGGGGCCGGTCGGTCCGTCGTGGGCGTCGTGGTCTGCCCCACGGTGGGGAGCAGAACGGCCTGCGGGACCGCCGGGTGGGGCGCGTCGGCCACCGGGGCCACCGTGGCGGTGCCCCGGGCCGGCAGCACCGTCGTGGCACCGGCCGGGTCGCCGCCGGTGGGATAGGCCAGGTCCGGTTCGGTGCCGGGGGTACGGGCCGGCTCCTGGTCGGTCGGCGCGGTGCTGAACGCGTCCCAGGGGCCGGTGGCCGCCATGCTCATGGTCGCCTTGCTGAGCAGCGTGGGGTCGAACCCGGGCAGCGCCGTGGCGTCGACCGTCGGCCGGGCCAACGCCGCGTCGACCGTGGGCCGGGCGGGACCGGCGTCGAGTACGACCGGCGTGCGGCCGGTCCGCAGGGGGACGTCGGTGCCGGGCCCGGTGTTCGGGCCGGTCGGTCCGGGTCGTTCCCGCGTCGGCAGTCCGGCCGGCGGGGTCGTCACGGGGCGCTCCCGCGACGGCAGCGCGACCCGGCTGACGGGTTCCCCGCCACGCCCGGTCGCGGGGCGGGCCAGGGCGGAGCCGGGGAGCACCAGGCTGGCGGTCACCCCGCCGCCCGGGGTGGCGGCGAGTTCCACCGTCCAGCCGTGCCGGCGGGCGAGCCGACCCACCACGAACAGTCCCAGCACCTCGGAGGGGGCCAGGTCCAGCCGTTCCCGGCGGGTGAACCGGGCGTTCTCCTCGGCGAGCCGTTGCTCGCTCATCCCGATGCCCTGGTCGATGACGGCCAGCCGGGCGCCGTCGTCGGTCGTCTCGGCGGTGACCACGACCCGGGTGTGTGGCGGGGAGAACACGGTGGCGTTCTCCATCAACTCGGCCAGCGTCAGCACCAGGTCACCGACGATCGCCGGTGCGGCGACCACCTCCGGCGGGACCTGCACGTCCACCCGGGTGTAGTCCTCGATCTCACCGAGGGCCAACCGGACCACGTCGGCGACCGGGACCGGTGCGACGTGCGCGTCGTCGCCGGTCGCGCCGGAGAGCACCACCAGGCTGCCCGCGTTGCGGCGCAACCGGCTGGAGATGTGGTCGAGCCGGTACAGGTGCTCCAGCCGCCCCGGCTCGGTCTCCTGCTGCTCCAGCCGGTCGATCAGGGCGATCTGCCGGCCGACCAGGTTCTGGGTACGCCGCCCGACGTGGCCGAACATCTGGGCCACGTTGCGTCGGCTCGCCACCTGCCGTTCCACCAGCCGGGCGGCGGTGTTCTGCACCCGTTCGAAGGCGCGGGCCAGGTCGCCGATCTCGTCCCGGGCACCCACGTCGACCGGGTCGAGGCGTACCGGTGAGGTGGTCTCGGACTCGTCGTCGGCGACCCGGACCAGTTCGGACTCGGCGACCCGGGCGACCCGGTCGGCGGAGCGGGTGAGCCGGGTGAGCGGTCGGGCCACCGCCCGGCCGACCGCCATGGTGAGCAGGATGACCGCGATCAGGATGGTCACGATCAGCAGGGTCACCCAGTACGCCCCGGCGAGCGCCACCTGCCGGTCGGCGCGTACCTCGGCGGTGACGTCGGCGGCCAGCTTCTTCTCGACGAACTGGCCGAGCGTGATCATCGAGCCGACGGTGGGGAAGAGGGTCGCCACGTCCAGCGCGCCGATGGCGGTGGCCGGGTCGACGGCGCTCTGGTCGATGAAGTTCGGCCCGGTGCGGTTGGCGACCGCGACCTCCTCCAGGGTGAGCAGGTCGAGCTGCTCGGGGGTGACCAGGGCCTGGAGCCGGGCGCTCTCGTCTTCGAGGACGGCGAAGTTCGCCACGTAGGCGGTGACGGTCTGGGCGTTGGGCCGGGCGGCGACCAGCACGATCAGGGTGGCGCCGGCGCTGAGGCTCTCGCCGGTGCGCAGCAGGCCGTCCAGGGCCAGCACCTGTCGTCCGGCCGGGGTACGGGTGTCCGCGTTGAGCCGTAACCGCAGCGAGTCGATCAGGGCGGTGTTCACCGGCCCGTACCCGGCCATGAGCTGGTCCGGGCCGGTCTGCCCGGCGACCGCCGCCGTCCGCAGGGCGGCGAGCTGGCGTACCCCGTCGAGGGCAGTGTCGACCTCGCCGGGCAGGTCGTCGCCGAGGTCGGAGCGCAGGTCGGCGACCCGGTCGTCCACCTCGGCGATCTTCTGCACGAGGTCGGTGCGCTGCACCTGCCCGAGCAGCAGGCCGACGGCGAGCAGGCGTTCCTGCTGGAGGTGTTGCAGGATCGTGCCGACCCGGCTGGCGATCCGGACCCGGTCGGCGATGTCGCCGGCCCGCTGGGCCGCGGAGGCCCGCTCCCAGACCACCGGCACCGTGAGCCCGGCCATGCAGAGCAGCGGGACCACCACCAGCAGGGCCAGCTTGCCCCGGATTCGCAGCCTACCGAGCAGCATCGAAGGGCCTCCACCGGTCGGGTTCGGTGCCGCGGCCGGCCGGCTGGAGCACCGGCCCGGTGGGCAGGCGGCCGGGCGGCGTCGGCGGCTCCCACGGGGCGGGTCCGCCCGCGTCGGCCGGCTCGACCGCCGGGGTGCCCCGGCCCGTCGGGCGCTCACCGCGACGGGTCAGCCAACCGCTCGCGCCGAGCGCCACCAGCAGCAGCCCGGCCACGCCACCGGCGGCGAGGATCAGCAGGGCGTCGCGGTCGAGCTGGTCGATGCGCTGCCGCAGCAGCCGGTCGAGTTCGTCGAGGAGGACCGGCTGCAGCTCCCGGCTGGCGGTCTGCGCCTGGTTGCGGGCGGCGGCGAGTTTCGCCACGTCCAGCTCCTGGGCCCGGCCCCGGGGCTGGGACAGCGCCCCCAGTGCCTCGACGGCCCGCTGGTAGTTGTCGAACGGGGTGAGCACCCCGGCACCGATGTCGGCGCTCTCCGAGGTGTCGACCACCGTCTGGAGGTCGTTGACCAGGTCACCGGCCGGTTGCAGGGCGGCGAACCGGAGGGTGGCCAGCTCACCCACGGTGCGGGCCTGGTCGGCGGCGGGGCGTCGCTGCGCCAGCACGGCCAGGTCGATGAGGCGTCCGGCGGCGACCGTCGCCTCCGGCATCTCCTCGCCGACGCCGTCCTGCAGGAAGTACGAGTCGGAGCCGGGGTCGCGGATCAGGCCGGAGGTTTCGCGGATCTTGCCGTGCAGTGCCAGCAGCAGGTCGGTGACCTCGCCGTACGCGGTGAAGGCGGTTTCCGGGTCGGTGAGCGACCGGCTGGGCAGGCCCTCCAGTTTCGCGCGCAGGCCGGCCCACCGTTCGGTGCTGCGCAGTTCGCCGCCGACCCGGGTGTCGACCGCCGCGGCCTCCTCCACCGCCCGGTCCAGGGCGTCGCGGGGCACCGGCCGGCCGGCGACGGCGGCGGTCTGCGCGTCGACCAGCGCCTCGGTGACCGGGCCGAGGGCGCGCAGGTACTCGACGCCGAGCCGTTCCCGTTCGGCCAGTTCGCGGTCGGTGTCCACGAGCCGGTAGCCCTGTACGACGAGGAACGCCACCGGCAGCAGCAGCGCGGTGGCGAGTAGCAGCGGCAACAGGCGGCCCGGTGTCCTGGGCCGTCGACGGACCCGCGAGGCGGGAACGGTCATGGTTGTCTCCTCCGGCGGCGGCGCAGGGGTCGGGGATGGCGTGACAATTCGGTCCCGTGCGTCGGACCGAGAACCTAATCGACGGGCGATCCCTGGCCGGAGGTCTACGCGGGTCAGTTTTGCGTCACTTCGAGTGATGTGACGCAAGATTGACCCGCTCGTGACGCTGCGTACTGTTGTCACGGTGACATGCTCGTTTCCATAGCGATATAGCGCCTTACGCGTGAATTCACGTAATCCGAATTCGTTCTGCGTGAACGCCGGGTGACCTTGTGCGGTTTCCGCTGTTCGACCGACGATCGGCTGCCCAGGACGGACGTACGGCGGATCTCAGCCAACGCTCAGCTTCCGGGCCGTACCGTGAGCCGAATGAAATCGCCGTTGTCGGCCGCACGGGTCCGTCGTGCCCTGCCCACCGGTCGTCGCGCGGTCGCCGCGTCGGTGGTCGTCGTCCTGCTGGCGGCGGTCGTCGGCTGGGCGGTCTGGCCGGACCGGCCGGATTTCCGCACCGAGTCGACCATGCTCACCGTGCGCTCCGGGCCGGCCGGCGACGAGCCCGTCGACCTGGACACCACCTTCTACCTGCCGAAGGGCGCGTCGGCCGACCGGAAGGTCCCGGCCGTGCTGCTGGCGCACGGCTTCGGCGGTACGAAGGACTCCGTCCGCAGCGACGCCGAGGACCTGGTGGGCCAGGGCTACGCGGTGCTGACCTGGACCGCGCGGGGCTTCGGCCGCAGCGGCGGGCAGATCCACCTGGACAGCCCCGACTACGAGGTACGCGACGCCCAGCGGCTGCTGGACTGGCTGGCTGCCCGCCCCGACGTGCGTACCGACGCCGCCGGTGACCCCCGGGTCGGCGTGGTCGGCGGCTCGTACGGCGGCGGTCTGGCCCTGCTGCTGGCCGCCCAGGACCCCCGGGTCGACGCGATCGTCCCCATGATCACCTGGAACGACCTGTCCCGCGCCTTCCTGCCGGAGAGCACCGGCAAGCCGGCCACCGAGGGCGTGTTCAAGAAGGGCTGGGCCGGCATCTTCTTCGGCGGCGGCGGCAGTGCCGGTTCCGGCCCGGCCGGGCTGTCCGGCAACACCGCCGCCGTCCAGCCGGAGGGCGCTCCCGCGTCGGCCGGTGCACCCAGCCCGCAGCCGGGCAACGGGCCGGGCAGCCGGTCGCCGCGCGTGCCGGGGGCCGCCGCCGACCCGTCCTGCGGCCGGTTCGCCGCCGACGTCTGCGCCGCGTACCTGCGGATCGCCACCACCGGGCGGGCCGACCAGGCGGCGGTGGACCTGCTCCGGCGCTCCTCCCCGGCCGACGTGCTGGGCCGGATCAAGGCCCCCGCCCTGCTGGTGCAGGGCGAGGCGGACACCCTCTTCCCGCTCACCGAGGCGGACGCCAACGCGCGTGGCATCGCCGCCGCCGGCACCCCCGTGCGGGTGGCCTGGTTCACCGGCGGCCACGACGGCGGCGCCGGCCCGACCAGCGACTCCGACCGGGTGAAGTACCTGACCGTGCAGTGGCTCGACCGCTACGTCAAGGGCACCGGCGCGGCCCCCGGCGACGATTTCACGTTCTCCCGGATCGCCGGGTTCGACGCCCTCGACCGGGGCCTCGTCGCCACCGGTTACCGCACCGCCGACTATCCCGGAGTGACCGGGGACGCCCGGCGGGAGGTGCCGGTCGACGGGCCGGCCCAGCCGGTCGCGAACCCGCCCAACGGCAACCCGGCGGCGATCTCGGCGATCCCGTTCGCCGGGTCGCTCGGCTCCCTGCTCGACGGGGTCGCCGGCGACGTGCCCGGCCAGCACGCCCGGTTCGAGTCGACGCCGCTGGCCGAGGCGGTGGACGTGGTGGGCGCACCCACCGTCACCGTCCGGGCCGCGTCGGCGACCGGCGAGGCGGTGCTGTTCGCC
The DNA here is from genome assembly GCF_048594385.1 of Micromonospora sp. Taxonomy (NCBI): domain Bacteria; kingdom Bacillati; phylum Actinomycetota; class Actinomycetes; order Micromonosporales; family Micromonosporaceae; genus Micromonospora; species Micromonospora sp. The sequence continues at coordinate 7,802 of NZ_JBMDWU010000097.1, forward strand.
AAGCTCTACGACGTCGACCCGGCCGGCGCGGCGACGCTGCCCGACGGGCTGGTCGCCCCGATCCGGTTGACCGGGCTGCCGGCCACGATCGACGCCGCGCAGCCGGTCCAGGTGACCCTGCCGGCGATCGTCCGCCGGGTCGAGGCCGGGCACCGGCTGCGGGTGGTGCTGGCCACCGCCGACCAGGCGTACACCACGCCGGCCGCGCCGGCCGTCTACACGGTGGCGGTCGACGGGGCGGTGAGCCTGCCGACGGTCACCGCCACGCCGATCCCGACCACCGCCACGGTGTGGCGTTGGGTGCTGGTCGCCCTGCTGGCCGCGATCCTGGTGGGGCTCGTCGTGGTCGTCGCCGTGGTCCGCCGCCGGCACCGCCGCCAGGACGACTCCGTCCATCCCGAGTACGCGGGCATCCCGCTCGCCGTCCGTGACCTGCGCAAGGAGTACGCGGACGGCTTCGTCGCGGTGTCCCGGGTGGACTTCGAGGTGCATCCCGGCCAGGTGATGGGCCTGCTCGGCCCGAACGGCGCGGGCAAGACCACCACCCTGCGGGTGCTGATGGGGCTGACCCAGCCGACCGCCGGGGAGATCTACGTCTTCGGGCACCGGCTGGTGCCCGGCTCACCGGTGCTGTCGCGGATCGGCGCGCTGGTGGAGGGGCCCGGTTTCCTGCCGCACCTGTCCGGCCTGGACAACCTGAGGGCGTACTGGCGGGCGACCGGGCGGCCGTGGGCCGACGCGCACTTCGACGAGGCGTTGGAGATCGCCGGGCTGGGCGACTCGGTGCACCGGCGGACCAAGAACTACAGCCACGGCATGCGGCAGCGGCTGGCCATCGCGCAGGCCATGCTGGGCCTGCCGGAGCTGCTGGTGCTCGACGAGCCGACCGACGGGCTGGACCCGCCGCAGATCGCCGAGATGCGCCGGGTGCTCCAGCGGTACGCCACCGACGGCCGGGCGGTGCTGGTCTCCAGTCACCTGCTGGCCGAGGTGGAGCAGACCTGCACGCACGCGGTGGTGGTGAACAAGGGCCGGATCGTCGCCGCAGGCCCGGTCGAGGAGATCGTCGGCGAGTCGCCGAGCACCCTGTTCGAGGTGACCGACCAGGCCGCCGCGCGGAAGGTGCTGAGCCGCCTCGACGGGGTCCGCGTGCTCGGCGCCGACGACGGCGGTGACGTCCCGCCGAGCGCGGGTGCGGTGGCCGGCGGCGGTGCTGCGGCCGGCGGTGCCGGTGCCGGTGCCGGTGCGTCCGGCGGTGCCGGTGGGCTGGTGGTGGACACGAACGGGACCGCCCGCAGCGAGGTGGTGGCCGAGCTGGTCCGGGCCGGGATCGGGGTGGACCGGGTGGTGCCACGGCGTCGCCTGGAGGACGCGTTCCTCGCCCTGGTGGGCGAGAACTCTCGGGGAAGCGGTGACCGGTGATGGCAGGTTCTTCGGTGGGCTCACCGTCGGGCGCTGGCCCGAACGGCGGTGCGGTTCCGTCCGGTGCGGCGTCGGGGGGTGCGGCGTCGGGCGGCGGTGCGCGGAGCGGCGGGTTCGGGCCGGGTGGGGCGGCGGCCGGGTACCGGCCGGGGGCGACCCTGCCGTTCGGGGCGGAGTTCCGCAGGCAGGCGTCGCGGCGGCGTACCCAGTTGGCGCTGGGGTTCATGGTGCTGCTGCCGTTGATCATCCTGGTGGCGTTCCAGTTCGAGTCCGGGGACGACGACGGCGGGGGCCGGGGCGAGTTCGCCAGCCTCGCCGACCTGGCCACCTCGGGCGGGCTCAACTTCACCCTCTTCTCGATCCTGGTGTCGGCGTCGTTCCTGCTGGTCGTGGTGGTGGCGCTGTTCTGCGGTGACACGGTGGCCAGCGAGGCGAGCTGGGGCAGCCTGCGTTACCTCTTGGCGGTGCCGGTGCCCCGGGCCCGGCTGCTGACCGTGAAGCTGCTGGTGGCGCTGGCGTACTCGGGGCTGGCCCTGCTGTTGCTGGCCGGCACGGCCCTGCTCGCCGGCACTCTGCGCTACGGCTGGTCGCCGCTGACCAGCCAGGTCGCCGCCGAGCTGACCCCGACCGAGGGGCTGGTCCGGCTGCTGGCGGTGCTCGGCTACCTGGCGGTCGTGCTGCTGGTGGTGGCCGGGCTGGCGTTCCTGCTGTCGGTGGTCACGGACGCCGCGCTGGGCGCGGTCGGTGGCGCGGTGCTGCTGTGGATCCTGTCCAGCATCCTGGACCAGATCACCGCGCTGGGGGTGCTGCGGGACTTCCTGCCGACCCACTACAGCAGCGCCTGGCTGGGCCTGCTGTCCACCCCGATGCAGACCGACGACGTGGTCCGGGGCGCGATCTCGGCGGTCAGCTACGCCACCCTGTTCTGGGGCCTGGCCTTCTGGCGCTTCACCCGCAAGGACGTCACGAGCTGACCCGACCCGTCGCGCGGGCCGCCCTGCCCGACCCGTCGGGCGGCTGTCGCAACTGGGCCGATGTTGCGCCATCCCTTCCGCCGGATACCGCAACATCGGCCCCGTTGGGGTCGATCACGGCCGGGGCCGCGGGCCGGGTCAGGAGGGGCCGGGGAGGGAGACGGTGACCACGAGGCCGCCGTCGGGGCGGGGGACGGCCCGCACCGTCCCGCCGTGCGCGCGCGCCACCGCCCGGACGATGGACAGCCCCAGGCCGAAGCCCCGCTGACCGGCGACCCGCTCCCGGTTGAGCCGGCGGAACGGCAGGAACATCGTCTCGATCTCGTACCCGGGCACCACCGGCCCGCTGTTGCTGACGGTCAGGGTGGCCCGACCGTCGACCACCGCCGTGGCGACCGAGAGCCAACCGTCGACGTCGACGTTGTGCCGGACGGCGTTCTCCACCAGGTTCTGGGTGAGCCGTTCCAGCAGCACCGGGTCGCCGGCCGTACGCGCCGGGGCCAGTTCGCGGGTGACGGCGAGCGTGCTCGACCGGGCGGTCTGCTCCGCGACGTGCCCGACGATCTCGGCGAGATCCACCTCGGCGTGTTCGGCCAGGGCGTTCTCCGAGTCGGCGAGGGTGAGCAGCCCGTCGATCAGCCGTTCGTGGCGTTCGTTGACGGCCAACAGGGTCTCCCCGAGCTGCCGCAGCTCGGGTGGGGAGTCCGGCCGGGTGATCGCCAGCTCCACCAGGGACCGGTTGATCGCCAGCGGGGTACGCAGTTCGTGCGAGGCGTTGGCGACGAAGCGCCGCTGCCCGTCGAAGGACCGGTCGAGGCGTTCGAGCATCAGGTCGAACGTGTCGGCCAGCTCCTTCACCTCGTCGGTCGGCCCGACCAGGGCGATCCGCTCGTGCAGCCCCCGGCCGGCCCCGTCGGCACCGGCGATCCGGCGGGCGGTGCCGGTGATCTGCTGCAACGGCTGCAACGCCCGGCCGGCGACCAGCCAGCCGAAGGCGACCGCGGCGATGGTCACCACGGCCAGCGCCACCCCGCCCTGGGTGAGCAGCGAGTCCAGGGCGTCGCGGCGGGCGTCGTCCTGCACCTGCCGGACGATGGTGCGCAGGTGTTCGGCCTGGTTGGCGCTGATCTGGGTGCCCTGCGGCAGCGAGATCGACTCCTTGCCGCCGCTGCCGCGCAGGTTGAATCCGAGACCGTGGGCGAGCCGCTGGTCGACGAGCACGTACGTCACGGCGAGCAGCACCGTGCCGGCGAGCAGGAACAGGCCGCCGTAGATGAGGGTGAGCCTGGCCCGGATCGTCGGCTTCCTCATCGGATCTGGTATCCCACCCCGGGCACGGTCTCGATGACCGGTGGGTCGCCGAGCTTGCGACGCAGCTTCATCACGGTGACCCGCAGCACGTTGGTCATCGGGTCGATGTGCTCGTCCCAGGCGCGTTCCAGCAGGTCCTCGGCGGAGACCACCGCACCGTCGGCGCGCAGCAGCTCGGCCAGCACGCCGAACTCCTTACGGGACAGCGGCACGAAGTGCCCGTCCCGGGTGACCTCCAACCGGGACGGGTCCAGGACGATCCCGGCCCGGCTCAGCTTCGGCGGGGCGGCCGGGCGGGTGCGGCGGGTCAACGCGTGCACCCGGGCGCTCAACTCGACGAACGCGAACGGCTTGGTGAGGTAGTCGTCGGCGCCGATGGCCAGGCCGGCGACCCGTTCCCGCACGGCGGCGGCAGCGGTCAGCATCAGCACCCGGGTGTCCCGTTCGGCACGGACCAGCGCCCGGCACACGTCGTCGCCGTGCACGACGGGCAGGTCCCGGTCGAGTACGACCACGTCGTACCCGTTGACGCCGATCCGTTCCAGGGCGGCGTCGCCGTCGTAGGCGACGTCGACCGCGAACGACTCCCGGCGGAGCCATTCGGCGATCGCGTCCGCGAGCAGCTTCTCGTCCTCGCACACCAGTACGCGCACCGTTCCATCCTCGCCTACGCCCGGATAACCACCGCGTTAACGCCACCGCTTATGCCCTGGATACCGCCTCAGGAGTTGAGTTATCCGTAATGCCGGCTCTCTGCCGGCCGAAGGGAGACCGACGATGCGACGAAATCCACTGCGCCTGCTGCTGGCCCTGCCCGTGCTGGCGGCCCTGGCCCTCAGCGGCTGCCAGGGCGGGGGCGACGACGACCCCGGGGTGGCCACCGCAGGTGGCGGCGGCGCGGAGCCCTCGGTGTCCGCCGCCGGGCTGAGCGACGAGCAGCGCCAGCTCAAGTTCACCACGTGCCTGCGGGAACAGGGACTCGACGTACCGGACCCGCAGCCGGGGGAGAAGGGCCCCCGGTTCGACTCGGGGGCGGACATCGACCTGGGCAAGGTGCAGGCGGCGCTCCAGGAGTGCCGCGAGTACGCCCCCAACGGGGGGCAACCCCGGCAGCTCGACGCCGAACAGACCGAGCAGGTCCGCAAGCTGGCCGGCTGCATGCGGGAGAACGGCGTGCCGGACTTCCCGGACCCGTCCGCCGACGGACGCATCCAGCCCGGCAAGGCCAACATCGACCTGAAGGACCCGAAGGTGCGGGCCGCGTTCGACAAGTGCCGGGAGATCATGCCCAACCTGGGTGAACGCCGGAGGACGTCATGAGCACCACGGCCCGCCCCGCCGAGTCGACCGCCACCGCACCCGACGAGCCACCGGCCCGGCGGCGACGCCCACGCGTGGGGGTCCTGCTCGGTGCGGTGGCCCTGCTCGTCGTGGCGGTGGCGGTCGTCGCGGTCACCTCCGCAGCCGACGGCCGGGCCGACCGGTCCGCCGCCGTCGACCGGCCGCCGGCGACCGCCACCGTGACCCGGCAGACCCTGGTCGACCGGGAGACCAAGAACGGCGAGCTGGGGTACGGCACCCCGCGTGCCCGGGAGAGCCGGCTGGCCGGGACGGTCACCTGGCTCGCCGAGGGTGGCGCGACGGTCAAGCGGGGCAAGGCGCTCTACCGGATCGACGACGAGCCGGTGGTGCTGCTCTACGGCAGCCTGCCCGCGTACCGGATGCTGCGTTCCGGGGTCAGCGGCACCGACGTCAAGCAGTTCGAGCAGAACCTCGCCGCGCTCGGGCACACCGGATTCGACGTCGACGAGGACTTCACCTCGGCGACCGCCGACGCGGTCCGCGACTGGCAGGAGGACCTGGGCCTGCCGGAGACCGGTCAGGTCGAACCGGCGCGGATCGTCTACGCCCCCGGCGAGGTGCGGGTGGAGAGCCACGCCGTGGAGGTCGGTGACACCGTCGGCGCGGGCAAGGCGGTGCTGTCGACGACCGGCACGGCCCGGCTGGTCACCTGCACCCTGGACGTCGAGGACCAACGGCTGGCCCGCAAGGGCGCGGAGGTGACCATCACCCTGCCGGACGGCACCCGCAGCACGGGCCGGGTCGACACGGTCGAGACCGTGGTGCAGACGTCGGCGGCGTCCGGCAAGGACCCGGAGACCGAAACCAAGATCGAGGTCACCGTCACCGGGGACGACCCCAAGGTGCTGGCCGGCTACGACAAGGCGGCGGTGGATCTGGGCCTGATCGCCTCGGAACGTGCCGACGTGCTCTCCGTACCGGTGGCGGCGCTGCTCACCCTCGCCGAGGGCGGTTACGGGCTGCAGGTCGTGGAGGAGACCGGCACCCGGATCGTCGCGGTGCGCACCGGCCTGTTCGCGGACGGTCGGGTGGAGGTCTCCGGTGAGGGGGTCACCGCGGGGCTGACCGTGGGGATGCCCGGTGACTGAGCCGGCCCGGGTCGCCGGCCCCGACCACGTGGTCGAGCTGCGCGACGTCACGAAACGGTACGGCGACACGGTCGCCGCCCTCGGCGGGGTGTCGATGACCGTCGACCGGGGTGCCCTGGTGGCCATCGTCGGCCCGTCCGGGTCGGGGAAGTCCACCATGCTCAACGTGATCGGCACGCTGGACCGGCCCAGCTCGGGCGCGGTCCGCATCGACGGGTACGACGCCGCCCGGCTGTCCGACCGGGAGTTGTCCGCGCTGCGGGCCAGCCGGATCGGGTTCGTGTTCCAGCAGTTCCACCTGGCTGCCGGCGTACCCCTGGTGGAGAACGTGGCGGACGGCCTGCTCTATGCCGGGGTGCCCCGGCGGGAGCGGCGGCGGCGGGCGGAGGCGGCGCTGCGACGGGTCGGCCTGGGGCACCGGCTGGACCATCGGCCGCACCAGCTCTCCGGCGGTGAGCGGCAGCGGGCGGCGATCGCGCGGGCGGTGGTCGGTGAGCCGCCGCTGCTGCTGGCCGACGAGCCGACCGGCAACCTCGACTCCAGCTCCGGCGCGGGGGTGATGGAGCTGCTGCACGAACTGCACGCGGCCGGCACCACCGTCGTGGTCATCACCCACGACCGGGAGATCGCGGCGAGCCTGCCCCGGCAGGTGCAGATGCGCGACGGGCTGATCGTGGCGGACTCCGCCGCGCCGACCGAAGGGGTGCTCCGATGACCACGACCCCACTGCGGCCCCCCGGCGCGCGGCGTCGGGGTGACGCCGGGCGACCGGAGCGGCTGCGACCGGCCCGGATGAGTCCACGGGACGTGCTGCGGGTCGGCGGCGTGGGGCTGCGTACCCGGCCACTGCGGGCGTTCCTGTCCGCCCTGGGCATCGCCATCGGCATCGCGGCGATGATCAGCGTGGTCGGCATCTCGTCGTCGTCCCGGGCCGACCTGGACCGGACGCTCGCCGCCCTCGGCACCAACCTGCTCACCGTCGCGCCGGGCAGCACCCTGTTCGGTGCGGACGCCCAGTTGCCGGTCGAGGCGGTCGGCATGATCAGCCGGATCGGCCCGGTACGCCAGGTGTCGGCCACCGCGCAACTGCCGGACACCCCGGTCTACCGGTCGGACCGGATTCCGGCGGCGGAGACCGGTGGCCTGGGCACCCAGGCGGTGGAGCTGGACCTCCTCGACACCGTCGGCGGTTCGCTGGCCAGCGGGACCTGGCTCAACGAGGCCACCGCGCGGTATCCGGCCACGGTGCTCGGGTCGGTCGCCGCGCAGCGGCTCGGCCTCGGCGCGGCCGGGCCGGACATCCAGGTGTACGTCGACGGGCGGTGGTTCACGGTGATCGGCATCCTGCGGCCGGTACCGCTCGCCCCGGAACTCGACTCGTCGGCGCTGGTCGGCTGGTCGGCCGCGACCACCTACCTCGGCCTGGACGGCCACCCCACCCGGATCTACACCCGCTCGGTCGAGCAGCACGTCGAGGCCGTCCGGGCGGTGCTGGCGGCGACGGCCAACCCGGAGCAGTCCAACGAGATCCAGGTCTCCCGGCCGTCGGACGCGCTCGCCGCCCAGCAGGCCACCGACGAGGCGTTCACCGGCCTGCTGCTCGGGCTGGGCGCGGTGGCGTTGCTGGTCGGCGGGGTGGGGGTGGCCAACACCATGGTCATCTCGGTGATCGAGCGACGGGCCGAGATCGGGTTGCGGCGGTCGCTGGGTGCCACCCGGGGGCAGATCCGGACCCAGTTCCTCGCCGAGTCGCTGCTCCTGTCCGCCCTCGGCGGCGTCGGCGGGGTGCTGATCGGTGGTCTGGTCACCGCCGGCTACGCCAGCTCGCAGGGGTGGCCGACGGTGGTGCCGCTCTGGGTGGTGGCCGGCGGCATCGGGGCGACCATCGCCATCGGCGCCCTGGCCGGCCTCTACCCGGCGATCCGGGCCAGTCGGCTCTCGCCCACCGAGGCGCTCGCCGCCCCGTGACCGCCCGCCGCCCGCCGGCCCGTGACCGCCGTCCCGGCGTCGTCCGGTCGGCGACGTGCCCCCGGGCCCGGGGGGGCGGCCCC
>NZ_JBMDWU010000098.1:0-3688 GCF_048594385.1 Micromonospora sp.
ACCCCTTGGCCCACACCACCCCGGCACCGGTCCGGACGGTGTCGTCGTAGACACAGTGCACACCGAAGCTGAACTCGGCCTCCGCGAGCAACCAGACATGCGACTCCTGTGGCCCGGTAGTGATCGCATCGGCGACGCAGAGTTCCTCACCGATGGCCAGGTCGAGCAACAGCCCGGCGACCACCGTGAATCCCACCTGGTCCCAGCTCAGGCCCTGGGACTCTGGAACAGAGCGCAACTGGTCGATGCCGGCGTTGATCGAGGTAGCGAGATGGCGGGCCGGCCCGGACACATCCGCCCGTTCGAGTCGAAGCACTCGGTCAGACGTCCGGTACCCATCGCCGGCACCGACGACGAGTCCTGAAGTTAACAACGACTGCGGGATGTCGTCCCTCGGCGGCGTCGAGCCGGCAGCGAGGGCGACAAGGTGGTCGGCGGTTGCTGGCTCTCGTAGCGCCTCGTAGGCGGCGTCGCACGGCCCGAACACGATCAGCCTTGTGGTCACGCGAACCAGTCCCCATCGAAGAATTCCAGACCCTCGTCGGTACTGAGCCAGATGGCCGGTGGAAAGAACGAGGAGACCACGGAGTGGGGATTGAGGCGTAATTGGTGAGGCAGACCGCCCGGCACGACGATGAATGAGCCTGCGGGTACCTCGATGTGCTGCGCGGGCAGGTCCGGCTCCGGTCGGACGGCCACCTGGAAGCGTCCGGTGACGCACACCAGACGGTGCGGGGAGTTGTGCACATGGGGACGGGTGACACGCCACGGCAGCGGCCCGGTCTTGTAGACCTTGCGGCCCAAGAGGGTTCCCGGCAGCCGAGTGTCCACCTCGACGCTGAGGACGGCGCCCGGCGCTCCCGGGCGGGCGGCCACCAGCGGGAGCAGGCTGTTGGACGTGCTCATCGGCTTCTCCCAACGAGTCGCGGCTTTTCGAGGCGGTACACGTACCAACTGGCGAAGGTCATGGACGCCACCACCACCACCAACTCCACGGCCAGTCGGCCAGGGTGGGGCGTAGCCAGACCGGCGGCGGCCCGGGTGAGGTCTGCCAGACTCGCTGTCGGCACCGCGAGCACCGGCCACCCCGCCCAGGGTGGCAGCAGGCTCACCGGGTAGTAGACCGGCGGCAGCAGAACGGTCAGGAGGCCCACCATGTTCGCCACCGACGAGATGGTCACCGGGTTGTTCCAGCGGACCGCCAGGGCGTAACCAGCCGTGCAGGACAGCGTGAATCCGACAATCAGGCAGAGCATCACCAGGGCCATCGCCGCAGGCGCGGGCCGGTTCACCGCGACGAAGACCACCAGCACGACCAACAGTGGCGGTGCGATGTAGACCAGCCGGGAGACCGCCAGCGCGGTCAGGAACTGGCGGCGGGACACCGGCGAGGCCAGGATCAACTCGTCCAGGTGCCGCCAACGCACCGCGAGGGCGGTCTGGGGCAGCGACACCACGCCAGCGTTGATGGCGAATGCGACCAGCGCGCCAACCAGCGCGTGCCGCCCGAGTCGTGCACCGCCCAGCAGCCACATGAGCACGAAGTACGATGCCGGCACCGCCGAAATCGCCACGTACAGCATCGGTTGGCGGAGTCCACCCCGGCTGAGCAGGGCCGCGACGGCGATCACTCGCCGGGCCGCAGCAACACTCACCGTCACAGGTCGACCTCGACTCCCGGGAGACGTGGGCTGACCCCGGCCAGGCAACCAAGTCGGCCAGTTAGGTCGAAAACCTCCACGACCACGGAGTCGTCATCGATGTGAATCTCGTGTGGACAACCGGCCGGGATAGTAACGACCTGTCCGTTGCCGGCTGTGACGAATTCCGAACCGGACCGTACGGTGATGTGTCCGCCATGCACGAACAGCGTTTCGTCGTGATCGTGCCGGCATGCCCCTGCCGGCAGGGGCCCCGCACCCATCAGCGCGTGGTAATAGCTCACCCCCTCTCCGAGGAAGTCGGTGTACTCGACGATCACCGGTTCACCCCCAGCGCACGTAGCGTCGAGCTCCGGTACAGCGCGGGAAACCTGCCGACCCGCTCGAGCTCGGCACAGACGGGGTATGGGGCATTGAAGCTGCCGCTCTCCGCGAATGCGTGTGCCCTACAGGCACCCCGGCAACTGGACCTGAACACACAGTCACCGCAGATGCCGGTCAGTTCCTGCGCAGCCACGTACTGTTCACGCAGCTCATCCAGTCGACGATTGCGCCAGATATCGACGAGCGACTGCGACCGAATGTTGCCGAAGAATGCTTCCGGGCTCTTGCGGGTCGCCGCGCACACCGTGACGCTGCCGTCCGGCAGGACACCCAGGAGCGGAAACGAGCAGCTCACAACGTTGGAGACGCAGCTTCCACTGTCAAGGCCACGAAACCGCTCGATGTATGTGGGTGGAATCATCGCCGGCGGGATCTTGACCGCGACGCGGCCCGGATACTCGCGGATCGCCTCGAATATCTTGTCCACGGCGAACCGCGTCTGGTCGTACGGTACGGAGAGCTGCTGCACGAAGTGGTTGGCCCGGCCAACCGGACTGGCGAGAACGAAGTTCAGGTTCCGGGCACCGAGTTCGGAGGCCAATGCGGCGAGCTGCGGCAGGGTCGACCAGTTCCGCCGGGTCACCACGCATTGGATGTCGAACGTCAGTCCGGCCTCGCTGAGCCTGCGCAGCCCGGCCACGGTGCCGACAAAACCGCCCCTGCCGCGGCACCAGTCATGCGCCTCGGCGGTACCCCCGTCGAGGCTCACGGCAAAGTCGAGGACCGAACCGACCTGTCTGGCCTGATCAGCCAGCTGCACGATGTCGTCGGTGACGAGCATGGCGTTGGTCTCGATGTGGGTCGGCAGACGATACTCGGTGAGCTTCGCCAGGATGAGCCCGATGTCCGGCCGCAGCAGGGGTTCACCGCCTGTGATCAGGACACTCGCTGCACCGAACTCAGCCATCCGGTCCACCGCGAGCAACATCTCGCGGCTATTCAGCTCCCCGGTGGTGTCCACCGACGGCGAGGAGTTCACCCAGCAGTGCTTACACGCCAGGTTGCAGCGCAGGCTCACGTACCAGTAGATCATGGGCCGGAAGGCGCGCTCCACGATCACCGGCAGCGACCGCCCCGGCGCCGGAGTCACCGCCGGGCTCACCACCGCACGACCTCCTTGCGTGCTGCGGTGCCGAGGAAGGTTCCGACATCGGCCCGTACCAACTCCGGTGACGCGTCGGCGAATCTGTTGCCGACGGCCACGACGATCTCGGCGACGGATCGTGAGCCATCACAGCTCTCAAGCACGAACCTACCGGTGTCGTTCGTGATCAGGACGCTGGCGGTGACCGGGGCAATCACCGAGTGGAAACCGTCACCGTGCTGCTCTATGACCAGACCGTCGGCGGCAACCGGCCGATCCTGGTCCGAAATTGCGGTCATGCTGTCTCCTCGAGCTTCAGTTCGGCGACCAGCATCGGCAGGACCGATCTGCCCACCGCTACGTCCTGGTCATTCCAGGCCGCTACCGGGTCGACGCTGCGGACCCATCGCGCGGTCAACGGCTGGGCCCTCAGCGACGGCGGGTTCATCAGGTAGGCACGGCCGTCGGTCCCGTCGCCGTACACCACCCAGGTGTGCGCGCCCACGGGAAACGAGCCGAACAGCGAACCCATGAGCACGTAGGCATTTCGCACACCGGA
>NZ_JBMDWU010000099.1:0-26849 GCF_048594385.1 Micromonospora sp.
CCGCCGCCGCCTGTTCGGCGGCCTCCCGGCGGGCCCGCTCGGCGGCCTCGCGCCGGGCGCGGTCGGACGCCTCCCGGGCCCGTTCGGTGGCCTCCCGGCGGGCGCGTTCGGCCGCCTCCCGTGCGGTGAGCGGTTCGCCGGTGTCCCGGGGGAACGGGTCGGTGGGGACCCGGCGCGGTGCCCGCTGCGGTGCCTCGGCCGGACGGTCGCCGGTCGGGACCGCCGTCGACCGGTCGCCCTGCTGGTGCGGGACGCGGGTACGCGCGGCCGGGGGGGCCGCCTCGATGGCCGCCGCAGGTGCCTGCGCCTCGATGGCCGGCGGCGGGGTGGGGGCCGGCTGGTGCGGCACGGGTCGGTGCTCCCGGCCGGGTCCCCGGCGCGCGGGGGTGCCGGGCGACGGGGTGGTGCCGGGGCGGGGACCACCACCGAAGAGGTCGAGGAAGGGGGAGTCGATGTCGGTGCCGTCACCCACCAGCATCGGCGCGGCGGGTGCCGGCTCGGCCGGCGGGGTGCCCCGGCCGGGACTGGGCCGGGGAGCCTGGAAAACCCCCACACCGCCCTGTCCCGGGCCGGTGAGCAGGGACGGGTCGTACGGCTCGTCGTCCCGCAGCTCCTCCTGGGGGTAGTCGAACGACCGCGCACGGTTACCGTGTGGGGCGCTGTGTCGTCCGGCCGGGAAACCCGGCGTGGAAGAGCGACTCATTCGACCGCCTCACCCGTGTGGTCCGACTGCCCGATAGGGAAACGCCCCGTCATGCCAGTTCCTCCCGGATCCTGATCCGGCTGCCGACCAGGCGGGGGTCCCGCAGTTCGGCGGCCGGTTCCCGGGTGCGTCGCCAGTCGGTGAGCGCGGTGCGGATGACCATCCGCGCCGGCCGGTCCGGGTCGACGTACCGGAAGATGAACGAGGTGCTCACGATGGCGAGCGCGATCTCCCAGGCGGGAAAGAGCTCGACCTGCAGCGTGAACAGCCAGTGGATGAACATGTAGAGGGGCACGAGCAGCATGAACAGTCCGTACTGGGCGTACGGGAGGTGGACCGGAAGGGTGTAGCCGGGCGGCCCGAGGTAGACCAGGCGGGCCCGGTAGATGTCGTCGTCGGTGCGCAGCCGCATGTCTCGCCCGCGCCTATTCGAAGATCAGATCGATCAGGTAGTCACCGATGAAGAAGAGTGTTGCCGCGCCGGCGATGAAGGCCAGCCCGACGATCGCGATGGCCGAACTGGTCAGCACCTTGGAGATCTCGCCCCGGCTGGCCCGGCCGATGAAGATGACCCCGAGCACGGCGAGCAGGATGGGTGCGATCTTGCTGGCGAAGAAGGTGACGACACCGCTGGTGTCGATGCCCTTGGGGGCCGGTTCGGCGAGTGGCGTCGTCGCCAGGGTGTGCAGCACCTGTGCGACGCCGGAAGACGTCGTCTCCATCAGCTCGAAGGCGATCACTGGAACCTCCCCATAACGCGGCCGGCGGTGCCGCGGTGGTGCAGTAGGCAAGCCTGGCGGGAATGTGCTCACTGTGCACAGCGTCGATGACGCGGCGCGGGTCTCTCGCCACGGAGAGTGGCGAGATTTGGGGGGATTTTCCCGCTTCGGCCCTCCCTCCAGGCTTCGCCATCTCTTGATGCTGGGCAATTCCACAGCGTACGGGCCGCCCCCCTTTGCGACAAGCCGCGAAGAGTCGACCCGATTCGACCCGGACGACCGATCGTACACCTGTTCCAACAGGCACGTCAGGGTGGTCGTGGCGGGGCTGGTGGGGGGCCCCGGAGCGCCCCCGTGCGACCGGTACCGTCTAGTCGTGACCGATCTGGTACGGGCGCAGGCCCCGGTGGTGATGGGCGTCCTCAACGTCACCCCCGACTCCTTCTCCGACGGCGGCCGGTACGCCGACCTCGACGCCGCCGTCGCACACGGGGTGCGACTGCACGACGAGGGCGCGCACCTGGTCGACGTCGGGGGCGAATCCACCCGGCCGGGCGCCGACCGGGTCGACCCCCGCACCGAGGCGTCCCGGGTGCTGCCGGTGATCCGCGAACTCGCCGCCGCCGGGGTGCCGGTCAGCATCGACACCACCCGCGCCCCGGTCGCCGAGGCGGCCGTCGTCGCCGGGGCCGCCGTGGTCAACGACGTCTCGGGCGGCCTGGCCGACCCCGACATGGCCCGGGTGGTCCGCGACGCCGGCTGCCCCTGGGTGCTCATGCACTGGCGGGGGCACTCCCGGGGGATGCGCGAGCTGGCCAGCTACACCGATGTGGTCACCGACGTCCGGGCCGAACTGGCGAGGCGGGTCGACGACGCGCTGGCCGCCGGGGTGGCCGCCGACCGGCTGGTGATCGACCCCGGGCTCGGCTTCGCCAAGACCGCCGCGCACAACTGGGAACTCAGCGCCCGCCTGCCCGAACTGCTCGACCTCGGCCTGCCGCTGCTCTTCGGTGCCAGCCGCAAGTCCTACCTGGGCCACCTGCTCGCCACCCCCGACGGCACCCCCCGGGAGACCGACGGCCGGGCCGCCGCCACCATCGCCACCAGCGTGCTCGCCGTCGCCGCCGGCGCCTGGGGGGTACGTGTGCACGACGTCCGGGGCACCACCGACGCGCTCGCCGTCTGGTCGGCCACCGGCCGCCCCCGGCTCGCCACCAGCGGCAACGACCCGGCCCCCACCGGCCGGACGGAGGGAGGAACGTGACCGACCGGATCGTCCTGACCGGACTGCGGGCCCGGGGCCGGCACGGCGTCTACGACTTCGAGCGTGCCCAGGGCCAGGAGTTCGTGGTCGACGCCGAACTCGAACTCGACCTCGCCCCGGCCGCCCGCTCCGACGAGGTGACCGACACCGTGCACTACGGCGAGCTGGCGCAGCGGCTGGTCGCGGTGGTCACCGGCGAGCCGGTCAACCTGATCGAGACGCTGGCCGACCGGCTGCTCGCGGTCTGCCTGGCCGAGCCGCTGGTCGTCGCCGCCACCGTCACCGTCCACAAGCCCGAGGCCCCGATCCCGCACACCTTCACCGACGTGGCCGTCACGATGCGGCGTACCCGGTGACCCGGGCGGTGCTGTCGATCGGCAGCAACCTGGGCGACCGGCTCGACCACCTACGGGCCGCGGTCGCCGGTCTCGGTGACGCGGTGCTGGTGGTCTCCGGCGTCTACGAGACACCCCCGTGGGGCGACGCCGACCAGCCGGCGTACCTGAACGCGGCGGTCATGGTCGCCGACCCGGCGGCGACCCCGGACGACTGGCTGGCGCGGGCGCACGCCGCCGAGACCGCCGCCGGCCGGGTCCGCGACCCGGCGCGCCGGTACGGGCCGCGCACCCTCGACGTGGACGTCGTCGCCGTCTGGGACGACGACGGCCGGCCGGTGCTCAGCGACGACCCCGCGCTGACCCTGCCGCACCCCCGCGCCCACCAGCGCGCCTTCGTGCTCCGCCCGTGGATCGACATCGACCCGCACGGGCGGCTGGCCGGGCACGGCTGGCTGACCGACCTGCTCAACGCCGAACCGGTCGCCGGGGACGCCCTCGAACTGACCCCCCGCCCCGATCTTTCGTTAGAGTCGGACACATGAACCAGTGGAGCCGGCCGGTATGACGCCGCCCCGACCGCCCCGTGACCGGGAGCCCGACGGGTCGAGAATGGGCCCCACCCGGTTCTCGACGCTGCTGGTCGCCGCGCTCGCCGCCGCCGCCGTGGCCTGGTTGCTGATCAGCAGCTTCTACTACAGCGGCACTCCCCGGCTGCCCTGGCTGCCGGTGGTCACCCTGGCCGCGCTGGCCGTGCTGGAGGCGTACGCGGCGGTCAACACCCGTGGCCGCATCGAGCGGCGGCCCGGTCGGGAGCCGGTCAACCCGCTGCTGGTCGCCCGGTTCGTGGTGCTGGCCAAGGCGTCCGCGCTGGCCGGGGCGATCTTCCTCGGCTTCTACGCCGGGCTGACCGGCTGGCTCTTCGTCGAGCCGACCAACGCCGCCATCGAGGACCGGCCGGCCGCCGGGGCGGGCACCCTCGCCTCGCTGGCCCTGGTCGCCGCCGCGCTCTGGCTCGAACGCTCCTGCCGGGTCCCCGAGTCCGACGACGACGCCGACGACCGGGCCGACCGACCCGGGCAGCGCTGACAGGGGTTACGCCCGCCCCCGGCGCGCGGGTACGGTGCCTGGCGACCGGAACACAGTCAGCCGTCACCGGTGACGGCCGGTCACCTGGGAGGCGCACCGCATGGTGTACGACGAACCGGGCCGGACCGCGTCGGCAGAGGTGCCCGCGACCGTACCCGAGAACGTCCTCGACGACCCGGAGCAGGGGGAACCCGGCCGGGACCGGCTCGGCGTGCACGTGGTCTGGGAACTGGCGCTGCTGCTCGCCCTCGCCGCGTTGGCCTACCTGCTGTGGCGGGACGACCCGGACGCGCTGCGCGGTGCCGGCCTGCGGTGGCTGCTCGTCGACGCGGTCGCGCTCGGCCTGCTCGTCCTCGCCGCCGGGCTGAGCCTGCGGACCGCCGCGGTGAACCTGGCGATCGGCCCGGTCACGCTGGCCGCCGCGCTGCACTTCGCCGAGCAGGGCGACCGCGGGGTGTCCACGGCGGTCGTCCCGGCACTGGTCGCCGCCGCGCTGGGCGGGCTGGCCCTGGCCTGGGCGGTGGTGGTACTGCACGTGCCCGGCTGGGCGGCCAGCCTCGCCGCCGCCGCCGGGGTGATCGTCTGGATCGAACGGCGGGACCTGCCGGTGGCGGTGCAGGCCGACTACGACCCCCGGCGCAACGCCTACTACCTGTTCGCCGGGTTCGCCGCGGTGGTCGTCCTGCTCGGCGCGTTCGGCGCGATCCGGACCGTACGCCGGCTGGTCGGCCGGTTCCGGCCGGTGGCCGACCCGGCCCGCCGACGCGGCATGGCCGCCGCCCTGGTGACCTCGGCCGCGCTGATCGCCTCCACCGTGCTGGCGATGCTCGCCGGGGTGCTCGTCGCCGCCAACGCGGACGGCCCGGTGACGCCCACGTCGGGACTGGACTGGACGGTGCTCGCGGTCGGGGTGTCCATGTTCGGCGGCACCAGCGCGTACGGCCGGCGGGGTGGGATCTTCGGCGCCCTCCTCGCGGTCGGCCTGGTGGTTACCTACCTGGCCTGGGCGGACGGTGTCGGCGCGCCGACCGACAGGTGGGCCGTCGGTGGGACGGCCCTGGCCGGTGGCCTGCTGGTGACCCGGCTGGTCGAGACGTACGGCCGGCCCCGCACCGTCCCGGGTGAACCGGTGGAGCTGCCGCCGGTGCGGGACGGGGCGATCAGCTCCGGTTGGTCGATGCCCCCGGGCGGGGAGGCGCGCAACTGGACCCCGGCCCTGCCGGAGCGGACGACCGACGACACCCCGCCCGACCCCTGGGAGGCCCCCCGCTGGCCGAGCGCCCCACCCCGCTGGGACGCCGACGAGCGGTGAGCGGCCCCCGCCCGGACCGGTGCGGCCGGCGACCGGGCGTGGACGACGGGCCGGCGACGATCTCTCCGGTTAGGCTCGCGGGCATGACCGAGACTCCTTCCGCCGGCACCGG
Organism: Micromonospora sp.; assembly: GCF_048594385.1. Lineage (NCBI taxonomy): Bacteria > Bacillati > Actinomycetota > Actinomycetes > Micromonosporales > Micromonosporaceae > Micromonospora > Micromonospora sp. The sequence goes on from NZ_JBMDWU010000099.1 coordinate 5,535, forward strand.
CCACACCTTCGACCAGCTCGACGCCCTCTCCACCGAGGAGCTGCGCGAGCGGGCCTTCGCGCGGGCCCGGGAGCGGCGGGACGTCGGGTTCTTCTGGTCGGTGCTCCGGCACCTGCCGAACGCCGACGAGGCCGCCGCGCTCGACGGGGCGCCCAACTCGGTGGGGCCGACCATCGACGAGGCGGCGGCGCTGTGGCGGGAGCTGACCGGGCACGGCTACGAGGAGTCCGCGCCGCTGCTGCGGGCGGCGTTCATCGACTACCTGATGAAGCACTGAGCGGCCGACCCGCCGGCTGGCGGGAGAGGTTTGCCGGCCGTGGCGGGTCGGGAACTTCCCGCCGCATGGCCCTCACCCAACGCCCCCGCACCGTGCAGGGGTACGGCACCGCCGCCGGCACCGGCACCCTCGCCGCGTTGATCCTCGTCGTCGTCTGCGGCAGTCCCTGGTACGTCCGCTGGGCCGAGGCCCACACCGATCCGAACTCCGCCGGGGGCTGGTACCTGCGGCTGCTCGCCTGGCCCGCCTGGCGGGTCGAGTCGACCCCGGAGCACGGGGTGCTCGCCACCGACCTGCGGGCCATCCTGCTGCTGCTGTTCGCCGGGGCGCTGCTCTACCTGCTGCCGGCCGGTCAGGTGGCCCGGGTGCCCGGGTCGGCCAGCCAGTTCTTCTCCGGCTGGGCCGCGTACACCCTGGCCGCGGCGGCGGCGACCCTGCTGGCGGCGCTGCTCACCGCGGACGGTCCGCTGCTGGCGGCCTTCGAGGCCACCGGCACCGGGGCCGGCTACGGCTTCTTCGCCGGCTGGATCATCGGGCTGGCCAGCCTGGGCGGGCGGGCCTGACCCGCCGGGCACGGGCTAGCCGCCGGGCTGCCCGAGGTCGAGCACCCGGGCGCGGCTGAGCGTGCCGGCCGGCCGGCCGTCGGCGGTGACCACGACCGCGTCGGTGCCGGCGGTCAGCATCGCGGCCAGCGCGTCGTACGCCGAGCGGCCCAGCGGCAGCTCCGGCAGGCTGACGTCGGTGGCCTCGCCGTCGAGCACCTCCCGGGTGACCGGGGTGACCGCCAGCCGGCGGATGCCCCGGTCCGCGCCGACGAACTCGCGCACGAACGGCGAGGCGGGCGTGCCGAGCAGGGCCGCCGGGGTGTCGTACTGCTCCAGCCGGCCGCCCTCGGAGAGCACCGCGATCCGGTCGCCCAGCCGGACGGCCTCGTCGAGGTCGTGGGTGACCAGCACGATGGTCTTGCGGACCTCGGCCTGGAGCCGGAGGAACTCCTCCTGCAGCCGGGTCCGCACGATCGGGTCGACGGCGGAGAACGGCTCGTCCATCAGCAGCACCACCGGGTCGGCGGCCAACGCGCGGGCCACCCCGACCCGCTGCCGCTGCCCGCCGGACAGCTCGTGCGGGTAGCGGCGTCCGAACTGGGCCGGGTCCAACCCGACCAGCTCCAGCAGCTCGCCGCTGCGCTGCCGGATCCGCTCCTTCGGCCAGCCGAGCAGCCGGGGTACGGTGCCGACGTTGGTGGCGACCGTCTGGTGCGGGAACAGGCCGACGTTCTGGATCACGTAGCCGATGCGTCGGCGCAGTTTCACCGGGTCGACCCGGGTGATGTCCTCGTCGCCGAGCATGATCCGGCCGCCGGTCGGCTCGATCAGCCGGTTGACCATCCGCAGCACCGTCGACTTGCCGCAGCCGGACGGGCCGATCAGCACCACCAGCTCGCCGGCCGGCACCTCCAGGCTCAGCTCACGGACCGCGTCGGTGCCGTCGGGGTACCGCTTGCGGATGCCGTCGAGCGTGATCGACGCGGCACTGTGTCCTGCGTCGCCGGTGCCCCCGGGGGTAACGTCCACGTGTGTCCTTCCACCTGAGTTACCGGGCCGAGCCGGGTAATCCGTGGTTCTCCTGGCAGTACGTGCGGGACAACTCTGACACCATTCTCGCCGCGCTGCGCGAGCACGCCTCGCTGACCGGCCGGGCCGTGCTGCTCGCCGCGCTGGTGGCCCTGCCGCTGGCGGTGCTCGCCTACTGGTACCGGCGTCTCGCCGGGCCGATTCTCGCATTGACCGGGGTGCTGTACACGATCCCCTCCCTGGCCCTGTTCGCGTTCATCGCCCCCTACCTGGGTATCGGGGCGGTGACCGTGCTCACCGTGGTGGTGCTGTACGCGCTGCTGGTGATCGTCCGCAACGCGGTGGCCGGGCTGAACCAGGTGCCTCCCGAGGTGCGTGACGCCGCCGAGGGCATGGGGTACGGCCGGTGGGCCCGGCTGTTCCGGATCGACCTGCCGCTGGCCCTGCCCGGCATCCTCACCGGGGTACGCCTCGCCACGGTCTCCACCGTCGCGCTGGTCACCGTCGGGGTGGTGATCGGCCGGGGTGGCCTGGGGCAGCTGATCTTCGCCGGGTTCCAGAACAACTTCTACAAGGCGCAGATCATGACCGGCACCCTGCTCTGCGTCCTGCTCGCCCTGGTGCTGGACCTGATCCTGGCCTCCGTGGGCCGCCTGCTCACCCCCTGGCTGCGGAGTCGCCCCCGATGAGGGCAGCGCAGCGGAGCCCCGCAGTCACGAACGAAGGATTTGACCAGTGAATCCGGTGCAGCAGGCGGTGGTCTGGCTCAACGACCCGCTCAACTGGACCAACCCCGGTGGGGTGCTGGACCGGGTCGGGGAGCACCTGAGCATGTCCGCCGCGGCGGTGCTGCTGGGCTGCCTGGTGGCCTGGCCGATCGGCCTCTGGCTGGGGCACTCGGGGCGCGGCGGCGGCGCCGTCGTGCTGATCTCCAACCTGACCCTGTCCATCCCCACCCTGGCGCTGCTCACCATCCTGCCGCTGACCTTCCTCGGCTTCGGGCGACCGGCGGTGGTGGTGGCGCTGGCCGTGTTCGCGGTGCCGCCGCTGCTGGCCAACGCGTACACCGGGGTGCGGCAGGCCGACCCGGAGGCCCGGGACGCGGCACGCGGGATGGGGCTGTCGGGCTGGCAGGTGCTGCGTCGGGTGGAGTTGCCACTGGCGGTGCCGTACCTGGCCGCCGGGTTCCGTACGGCCGCCGTCCAGGTGGTGGCGACGGCGGCGCTGGCCTCGTTCGTCAACGGTGGAGGGCTGGGCCAGATCATCCGGGCCGGTTTCGGGCTGGACATCGCGGCCGGTGGCGGGCAGATCATCGCCGGTGGGGTGCTGGTGGCGGGGCTGGCGTTGGCGGCCGAGGGGGTGCTGGCACTTGTCGAGCGGGCGGTGACCCCGCGACCGCTGCGGCGTACCCGGCGGGCGGCCAACCGGCGGGCGGCGGACGCCACGGCGGGGAACTGATCCCTTTCCGTGACGATCACGTTACGAAAGCGGTTCAGAGTTTGTCGGTCGGTCCGGAAGGATATTGGCTGAACCCGCGGGCGGCGGCCGTCGCCCGTCGGACACGCGGCCGGCCCTGCCCGGGGTCGCGCCGGGACACGGAAGGCGGGCACGATGCGCGTACGGACACGGCTGGCGGCGGGTGCGGTGGGTGCCCTGACCCTGGCGGGTCTGTTGACCGGGTGTGGGGATGCCGGCTCGTCCGGCACCGACGCTCCGCAGCAGGGCGCCAGCGGTGCGGGCTGCGCCCCGGTCGCCGGTGACCAGCTCGTCGTCCTCGACGACGACAAGAAGCTCCAGAACACCGACAACATCATCCCGGCGGTCAACGCGAAGGTGGCGAACCCGCAGCTGCTCGCCGCGCTGGACAAGGTCTCGGCCGCGCTGGACACGCCGAAGTTGATCGCCCTCAACAAGGCGGTCGACGTGGACCGCAAGACGCCGAAGGCGGCCGCCGAGGAGTTCGCCTCGGCCAACGGGCTGACCAGCGGCATCGCCAAGGGCCCGGGTGGGCAGATCGTCGTCGGGGCGGGCAACTTCTCCGAGAGCCAGACCCTGGCCGAGCTGTACAACATCGCCCTGACCGCCGCCGGTTACCAGGTCAAGGTGCAGCAGATCGGCAACCGCGAGCTGTACGAGCCCAGCCTGGAGAAGGGCGAGATCCAGGTCGTCCCCGAGTACGCGGCGACCATGGCCGAGTTCCTCAACACCAAGGCCAACGGCAAGGACGCCACCCCGGTCTCCTCGCCGGAGCTGGACAAGACGGTCAGCGCGTTGAAGTCCGAGGGTGACAAGGCGGGCATCACGTTCGGCACCCCGTCCTCGGCGCAGGACCAGAACGCCTTCGCGGTGACCAAGGCGTTCGCCGACAAGTACTCCCTGAAGACCCTCTCCGACCTGGCGGCCAAGTGCTCCGGCAAGGACACCGTGCTGGCCGGCCCGCCGGAGTGCCCGCAGCGGCCGAAGTGCCAGGCCGGTCTGGTGGAGGTCTACGACTTCAAGGCCGGTTCGTTCAGCTCGCTGGACGCCGGTGGCCCGCAGACCAAGAACGCGCTGAAGACCGGCACCGCCAGCGTCGGCCTGGTCTTCTCGTCCGACGGCGCGCTCGCCACCAGCTGAACGTGATCCCGGTCGCGGTCGGTGGGAGCCGACCGCGACCGGGAACGCCCCGCAACGGGCTGATCGTGCCCCGTTGACCAGGGCGCATGCCGGTCGGCGGCGATCCGGTCGCGCCGAGGCGTACCGGACGAGATCGGGGCAATTCTGCCCTGGGACCGTTCCCAGCCCGCGTACATCTCGGTAGGCTGCACAGCCATGCCCTCCCCGGTCGTCTCCGAGAAGCGCAGACCGCAACTGCTGACCGTCCTGTTCTGGATCGGGGTGGCGTTCGCGCCGATCGCCGCGCTGATCCTGCTGTTCGCTGACGGCAACGGTCCGCTGCGGTTCGCCGCGGTGCTGGCCATCACCGCCGTCGTGCTGATCGGCCTGTCCATCGCGCTGCGCGCCGACGGCGGTGTCCGGGCGTCCGACGAGTCGGTGCTCGACGAGTTGGAGCAGCTCCGGCGCGAGCTGCGCAGCGAGATCGTGGCCGCCGCCCAGCGTGGCAACCAGGCGTTGGACCAGTCGCAGCGGGCCGAGGAACAGGTCACCGCGTTGCGTCGCCGGTTGGACTCGGCGGCCGAGCTGGCTGCCGCCGTCGCCGCCCCGCCCGCCGAGGATTCCGTCGCCGGTGCCGGCCGGGCCCGGGGCCCGGCCGCCGAGCCGGCACCGGAGGCCCCGGTGGGCCGGCGACGGGCCGCGGTCGAGGAACCCGCGTCGGACTGGAACCACTCGGAGGCTTCCGAGCCGGTCGCGGCGGGCCGGGGCCGGGTGCCGTCCGACCGGGAGGCCGCCGAACCGACCGGCCGTCGCTACGCCCCGGAGCGCCCGACCACCGGGCAGGCCGGGGTGTACGGGGCGGCCAGCCGGGAGCCACGCGGCGGGGGGCCCGCCGCCGAGTCGGCGTCCCGTCCGCTCGGCGTGGTGCGGCACACCGAGACCGTGCACGTGACCACCCGGCACACCGTCGTCGACGGCCCCGACCCGTCCGGCGGATACGGCGGCGGGTACGCCGGCCGGTGGGCCCCCGGCGGGGACGAGTCGTCCTGGGCCGGCGGGGAGCCGGAGCGTTCCTGGTCGGCACCGTCCGAGCCGACCGGCCGGGGCTGGTCGGCCCCGCCGGAGGACCGTTCCCGGGCGGCCCGCCCGGCATCGCGTGACGAGCGGGCCTGGCCGGCCGCTGCCGGCCCCGCCTGGTCGACGCCGGGCGACGACCGGCCCGAGCCGGGCCGGCCGGAGTGGTCGGCGGGTGGCGGGGAGGCCGGTGGCTGGTCGGCGGGAGGTCGGTCCGGTTGGGCGGGAGGCCGTGCCGAGTCGCCCGCGTCGCGTGCCGGTGACCGCTGGGAGCAGGACCGGGCCGAACCGCCGGCCCGCCAGGCGCGGGCCGGTGACCGCTGGGCCGAGGCGCGTGACGAGGGCCGGGCCCGGGAGGTGCGGGTCGGGGAGCGCCACGCGGAGGCGCGCGCCGACGGCGGCTACCACTACTCGGACCGCTGGGCCTCGGTGCGACAGGAGGAGCCGTACCGGGACGGGGCGGAGCCCACCGGCGACCGCTGGGATGGCGGTCGACCGGAGCAGTCCGAGCGTCCCGCGCTGCCGGCCGGCGGGGTGCCGGTGCCGCAGCAGTGGCGGGAGCCGGCGCGCAGCTACCGGCCGGCCGAACAGTGGCCGGCCCACGCGACCCCACCGGCCCAGGACCGGCCGGACGGGCAGTGGCCGGCCCGCGCCGCGCCGCAGCCCGCCCAGGACCGGCCGGCGCGCGCCGACGACCGGCGGTGGGAGGGACAGCGGGCCGAGCAGTGGCGGGACCGGGAGCCGGTGGTGTCGTGGCGCGACCCGGAGCCCGAGCCGCGCGACCATCCGCAGTGGGCGGGCGAGCAGCGGTACGGCTACCCGCCGCAGGACGACACCCCGCGCGCGGGCGGGCACTGGCGCTGACCGGCTCAGCGGCGGGTCACTTGTCGATGTCGCCGACCACGAAGAACATCGAGCCGAGGATGGCGATCAGGTCGGGCACCAGGCAGCCGGGGAGCAGGGTGGCCAGGGCCTGCACGTTGGCGTACGACGCGGTGCGCAGCTTGAGCCGCCACGGCGTCTTCTCGCCCCGCGACACCAGGTAGTAGCCGTTGATCCCGAGCGGGTTCTCCGTCCACGCGTAGGTGTGCCCCTCGGGGGCCTTGACCACCTTGGGCAGCCGGGTGTTCACCGGGCCGGTGAGCCGGTCGACCCGGTCGAGGCACTGCGCGGCGAGGTCGAGGGAGGCGTACACCTGGTCGAGCAGCACCTCGAAGCGGGCGTGGCAGTCCCCGGCGGTGCGGGTGACCACCGGCACGTCGAGCTGGTCGTACGCCAGGTAGGGCTCGTCGCGGCGTAGGTCGAGGTCCAGGCCGGAGGCGCGGGCGACCGGCCCGGACGCCCCGAACGCGGCGGCGTCGGCGGCCGACAGCACCCCCACCCCGACGGTCCGGGCCAGGAAGATCTCGTTGCGTCGGATCAGGTTGTCCAGGTCGGGCATCCGGCGGCGTACCTCGGCGATGGCGGCGCGGGCCCGGCCGGTCCAGCCGGCGGGGACCTCCTCCTTGAGCCCACCGACCCGGTTGAACATGTAGTGGATCCGGCCGCCGGAGACCTCCTCCATGACCGCCTGGATGGTCTCCCGTTCCCGGAACGCGTAGAAGACCGGGGTGATCGCGCCGATCTCCAGCGGGTAGGAGCCGAGGAACATCAGGTGGTTGAGCACCCGGTTCAGCTCGGCCAGCGCCATCCGCAGCCAGGTGGCCCGCTCGGGCACCTCCATGCCCATCAGCCGTTCGACGGCGAGCACCACACCCAGCTCGTTGGAGAACGCCGACAGCCAGTCGTGCCGGTTGGCCAGCACGATGATCTGCCGGTAGTCGCGGACCTCGAACAGTTTCTCCGCGCCCCGGTGCATGTACCCGACGATCGGTTCGGCGGCGACCACCCGTTCCCCGTCGAGCACCAGTTTCAGCCGCAGCACGCCGTGCGTCGAGGGGTGCTGCGGGCCGATGTTGAGCACCATGTCGGTGCCGAGCTGTTCCCCGCCGGCCCCGGTGCCGACGGTCAGCTCGCGCAGTTCACCGGTGTCCGTGGTCATGCCGGTCATCGTGCCATGAGCGCGTCGACGGCGACGCCGACCGGCTGGAGCAGCCAGTGGTGTCCGCCGAGCCCGGCCGGGTCGGTCAGCTCGGCCACCGCCGAGGCGGCGGCGAGTGCCCGTACGTAGCCGGCCGGGTCGGTGCCGGCCAGGCTCAGCGCCGGTCGCCCACCGTCGGCCCCGAGCGCGAGCAGCGCCTCCCGCTGCGACACCAGCCTGTACGCGCACCCGGCGACCTGTGCACCGGCGGCCGCGACGGAGTCGATGGCGACGTGTGCGGTGATGTCGCACGACCCGTTCGGCACCGGCGGCACCTGCCGTCCGTTCCGGTACCCGGTCAGCGTCCCGTCCACCGGCCGCCGCTCCCGCAGGTGCCCGTAGTCCACGGCCAACGCCACCCCCCGCCGCACCCGCCCGACGGCCCGCCCCCACGCCTCGTCCCGACTCCGCCCCACCTCCACCCGCCCCCCTCGCCCTCCTCGCTCCCCCCGCCCGGTGATCCAGGGGTTTGGGGCAGGGTAGGGCCCCTCCGTTTTCGCCCACCTCTTGATCCCCGGGGCGGTGGTGGGGGGTGGGGCCGGGGTGGGGGTTGGGGTGGGGTGCCAGGTGGTCAGCCAGGTGAGGTCTTGCGGGGTCAGTGGGGGGCCGGGGGTTTCCTCTCCGGTGCTCGGGTCCACCAGGTGGTAGCGCCAGCCGGTGTCGGTGGGGACGGCCACGTCCAGGGGGACGTTGTCCAGCCATTCGGTGGCGGTCAGCAGGCCGGTGATCCCCGCCGGGGGCTCGGTCGTCCAGGCGATGGCGGGCGGCAGGTCAGCCGGGCGGGGGGCCAGTTCCACGGCCGTGAGGCGCAGGCGGTGGGCCAGCGGCGTCGCAGCCGTGTCGGGCGTCGCCGACCCGTGGGCCAGAGCGGCCAGGGCGCGCAGCAGTTCACCCCGGCCGGCACCCACGTCCACCACGTCGAACGGGGTGGGGAAACCGAGGGTGGCGTCGAGGCGGGACACGAGCCGGAACACCGCCGCCGCGAACGCCGGGGAGGCGTGCACGCTGGTCCGGAAGTGGTCGGCGGGGCCGGACCCGGAGACGAAGAAGCCGTGCGGCCCGTAGAGGGCGGTGCCCATGGCGTCCCGCCAGCGAATCGCGTTCATCCCGTGTTCAGGGTCCGTCACCGTGCCGACCCTACGGTCTGCGGGCATGAGACGAATCGTGATCCCCGCGCTGGCGGTCGTACCGCTGTTGGTGACGACCACCGGTGCCGCCGCCGCGCCCGCCCGGGACGGCGTGCCGCGTGCGGTCCGGGCGGTGGTCGAGACTCCCGCCCTGTTCGACGACGCCGCCGGTGGCGACGCCGACGCCGACGATCCGGCGATCTGGGTGCACCCGACCGACCGGGCCGGCAGCCTGGTGATCGTCACCGCCAAGAACGGCGGCCTGCGGGTGTACGACCTGCGGGCCCGGGAGCGGCAGGCGGTCGCCACCCCACCGGCACCCGGTCCGGACGACGAGGCGGGCCGGTTCAACAACGTCGACCTGGTCAGCGGCTTCCGGCTGGCGGGCCGGCCGGTCGACCTGGCGGTGGTCACCGACCGGGGGCGTGACCAGCTCCGGTTCTACCGGATCGACCCGGTGTCGCGGCGGCTGGTCGACGTGACCGCGCCGCAGCCGCCGTTCGCGTTCAGTCGGGACCAGGCGGAGGTGAACACCCAACGCACCGCGTACGGGTTGGGCACGTTCACCGACCGGGACGGGGCCGCGTACGCGGTGGTGAGTCGGCGCAGCACCCCGGAGGTGGGGGTGTTCCGGCTGGTGGAGCGGGCCGGGAAGGTCAGCTACCGGCCGGTGGGGCGGCTGGTGCTGCCATCGACGTTCACCCTGCCGGACGGCTCCGCCTGGTCGCCGTGCACCGACCCGGGGGACGGCCCGCAGGTGGAGGGGACGGTGGTGGACCCGGCCACCGGTGTGGTGTACCTGGCGCAGGAGAAGGTCGGCCTGTGGCGGACCCGGCTGGTCGGTGGCCGGTTCGTGGGCGTACCCCGGTCGGTGGAGCGGGTCCGCGAGTACGGCGTCCCGGCGGTCTTCGACCCGGCGGCCGACGACTGCGTCACCGACCACACCGCCGACCCGGGCTTCGGCGGGCGGATCGCCCAGGACGTGGAGGGCCTGACGATCCTGCCCACCGGCCGGTACGCGGGCACCCTCGTCGTGTCCAGCCAGGGCGACGACACGTTCTTCACCTACGACCGGGTCAGCAACCGGCCGACCGGGCGGTTCGCGGTGGTCGACGGCCGGGTCGACGGCGTGCAGGAGTGCGACGGGGCGGCGGTGACGGCGACGCCGCTGCCGGGCTTCCCCGGCGGACTGCTGGTGGTGCAGGACGGCCGCAACACCCCGGCGACGCCGGACGGGGACGACGGGGTACGCCCGGACACCAACGTCAAGTTCGTCGACGCCGGGTTCCTGGCCGGTCGGCGGTGAGCTGCCGCACCTGGTGAGCTGCCGCACCGGGTGGGCCGCCGCCATCTGGCCACCCGGTGCCCGGGGTCGGTGAAGGTTTTCACACATCCTTGTTCGGGTTCCCTGCCCCCGGCGCATACTTGCCATCGACCGGTACCCCCTTCGAGGACTGGATCGTCGTCATGAGCGCACCGCTGCGCCCGCGTCCGGCCGCCGTACCCGGCGTCGCCGCACCGCAGGGCCCCGTCGTACCCGATGCCCCGTTCGCCCTTCCGACCCGCCTCACCGTGGGCGTGGTCGGTGCCGGCCGGGTGGGTGCCGTGCTCGGAGCGGCGCTGGTCTCCGCCGGGCACCGCGTGGTCGCCGCCTCCGGCGTCTCCGGGGCTACCCGGGCCCGGATCGCGTTGCTCCTGCCGGACGCGGTGAACCGGTCCGCCACCTCGGTCGCCCGGGACGCCGCGGACCTGCTGCTGATCGCCGTGCCCGACGACGCGTTGGCCGGTGTGGTCGCCGGGCTGGCCGACACCGGCGCGCTGCACCCGGGCCAGGTGGTCGCGCACACCTCCGGGGCCCACGGCCTGGGCGTGCTGGCCCCGGCCGCCGCCGTGGGCGCCCGGCCGCTGGCCCTGCACCCCGCGATGACCTTCACCGGTACGCCTGACGACCTGTCCCGGCTGGCCGGCATCTCCTTCGGGGTGACCGCCCCGGCGGAGCTGCGGGCGGCGGCGGCCCGGCTCGTCGCCGACCTCGGCGGGGTGCCGGAGTGGGTGGGGGAGACCGACCGGGTGCTCTACCACGCGGCGCTGGCGCACGGCGCGAACCACCTGGTGACCCTGGTCAACGAGGCGGCCGACCGGCTGCGGGACGCCGGGGTGAGCCAGCCGGAGAAGGTGCTGGCCCCGCTGCTGCGGGCGGCGTTGGAGAATGCTCTGCGCCTCGGCGACGACGCGCTCACCGGCCCGGTGTCGCGTGGCGACGCGGGCACCGTACGCCGGCATCTGGACCGGCTGGCGCAGACCGCGCCGGAATCCGTCGCCCCCTACCTGGCGTTGGCCCGACGGAGTGCCGACCGGGCGATCGCGGCGGGCCGGCTGCGTCCGGTCGACGCCGAGTCCCTGCTCGACGTGCTGGCGGGCGTCCACCGGGAAGTGGCGGCGTGAGCGGGCCCCGCAGCCGCGAGCGAAGGGGAGTCCGGTGAGCGCGAGGAGTGAGCCGGTTCTGCGAGCCCCGCAGCGCGAACGAAGGGTAATTCAGTGACGGAACTGGTGCACACCCGGGCGGAGCTGGCGAAGGCGCGGGCCGGGCTGGCCGGCACGGTCGGCGTCGTGATGACGATGGGTGCGCTGCACCCGGGGCACGAGACGCTGATCCGGGCCGCCCGGGAGCGGGCCGACCACGTACTGGTGACGATCTTCGTGAACCCGTTGCAGTTCGGCCCGAACGAGGACTTCGACAGGTACCCGCGCACCCTCGACACCGACCTGGAGGTGTGCCGGCGGGCCGGTGCGGACCTGGTGTTCGCCCCGGCTGCGGCGGACATGTACCCGTACGGGCAGCCCACGGTGCGGGTGAACCCGGGCCGGCTCGGTGAGGAGCTGGAGGGGCAGAGCCGGCCCGGCTTCTTCGACGGGGTGCTGACCGTGGTGTTGAAGCTGCTCCAGCTCACCCGGCCCGATCTCACCTTCTTCGGGGAGAAGGACTACCAGCAGCTCACCCTGGTCCGCCGGATGGCACGGGACCTGGACGTGCCGGTCGAGGTGGTCGGCGTGCCGACCGTCCGGGAGCCGGACGGGCTGGCCCTGTCGAGCCGTAACCGTTACCTGTCGGCGGACGAGCGGCAGGTGGCGCTGGGCCTGTCCGCCGCCCTGCGGGCCGGTGCGGCCGCCGCCGAGCGGGGTGCGGACGCGGGTGACGTGCTGACCGCCGCCCACCGGGCGCTGGGCGCGACGCCGGGCGCGCGGCTGGACTACCTGGCGCTCACCGACCCGGAGTTGGAGCCGGGGCCGGTCACCGGGCCGGCCCGGCTGCTGATCGCGGCCTGGGTGGGCGGCACCCGGCTGATCGACAACCTGGCCATCCGGCTCGCTCCCCGCAGCTGACCTTGTACCTGACTCGGAAAGGCACCACGATGCTCCGGACCATGCTCAAGTCGAAGATCCACCGGGCGACGGTGACCCAGGCCGACCTGCACTACGTCGGTTCGGTGACGGTGGACCAGGATCTGCTCGACGCCGCCGACCTGCTCCCGGGCGAGCAGGTGGCGATCGTGGACGTGACCAACGGGGCCCGGCTGGAGACGTACGTGATCCCCGGCGAGCGGGGCAGCGGCGTGATCGGCATCAACGGCGCGGCGGCGCACCTGGTGCACCCGCAGGACCTGGTGATCCTGATCTCGTACGGTCAGATGGACGACGCGGAGGCCCGCGCGTACCGCCCCCGGGTGGTCCACGTGGACGCCGACAACAGGGTGGTTGAGCTGGGCGGTGACCCGGCAGCGGCGGCCGTCGGCACGGCCGGTGACCCGGTGCCGAGTCCGCTCGCCGTCGTCGGCTGACCAGAATTCCGGTCTGTTACCGGAAGGTCATTTTTGGTTACCCTGGGCTGACCGTCGGATTGACGGTCGTCGGCTGGGGGAGGCCGCGTTGCGCCGTGCGATGAGGGTCCGCCGAGCGGTGACGCTCGTCGTCGCCGCCGTGGCGGCGGGAGCGGTCCTGGCGGCCTGCGGTGCCCCGGGCGGCCTCGACGGCGATCTCACCGACGACTGGGCGGCCCTGCCGCCGGCCGGGCCGTTCACCCCGGCGGCGGGCGTGTGCCAGGTCGCCGACTTCACCGACACGGTCTCCCTGGCGGCGTACGCGCCGGTGGACTGCGCGGTGCCGCACCGGGTCGAGACGGTGCACGTGGGCGCGTTGCCGGGGGAGCGGGCCACCGCGCCGGCCACCGGCTCGACGGAGCTGCGGGGGGCGTTCGCCGAGTGCGACACCCGGGCCACCGGATACGTGGGCGACGACTGGCGGGCGGGCCGGCTGCGACTGGCGGTGGCGCTGCCGACCGCGCCGGGTTGGGCGGCCGGGGCGCGCTGGTTCCGGTGCGACCTGAGCGAGCTGAACACCGTCGAGGCGGCGGCCGCCGTGGTCACCCGCACGGGCAGCCTGCGGGACGCCCTGAAGGGGCCCTCTCCGCTGCGGCTGGGCTGCCAGCGGGCCAGGAGCGGTCGGGGCGCCGGGGTGCAGGTGCTGGTTCCGGTGGAGTGCCCGGCGGTGCACGAGGCGGAGTTCGTGGGTGCCTGGAAGGCCCCCGACCGGCCGTACCCGACCAAAGATGTCGACTGGCTGCCGTTGTACGCCGGCTGCCGCAGTCTGCTGGCCCGGTACGTGGGGGTGCCGGACGACACCAGGCTGCGCTTCCGCAGCGGGGTGGTGGTGCGTCCGCCCGGTCCGGGCCGGTGGCGGGTCGGTGACCGGGGGGTCCGCTGCTACCTGTGGCTGAGCGACCGGACGGTGACGGCCTCGTTGAAGGGCGGCGGTCCGGCCGCCCTGCCGGTGCGGACGAAGTAGCGGACGGGGTAGCCGAAACCACTCGTCCCGCCCCCCGCCCCCCGTCGCGAGGATCGTTCGGGTTGACTGTGGTCATGGAACTTCGTCCGACCGTCGACCTGCCGGCCCTGCCCAGCCTGCTGGCTGCTCCCGCGCCCGGCTGGGTGGAGACCACCGACGTGATCGTGGTCGGCTCCGGGGTGGCCGGGCTCACCGCTGCGCTGCACCTGCGCGAGGCGGGCCTGCACGTCACCGTGGTCACCAAGGTCAACATCGACGACGGTTCGACCCGCTGGGCGCAGGGCGGGATCGCCGCCGTACTCGACCCGGCGGACTCGCCCGCCGCGCACGCCCGGGACACCGAGATCGCCGGGGTCGGACTCTGCGACCCGGCGGCGGTCCGGCTGCTGGTGGAGGAGGGGCCGCTGCGGCTGCGGGAGCTGATGCGCATCGGCGCGGAGTTCGACCGCAACCCGGACGGTTCGTTGATGCTCACCCGGGAGGGCGGGCACCGGGCCGACCGGATCGTGCACGCCGGTGGTGACGCGACCGGGGCGGAGGTGCAGCGGGCCCTGCACGCGGCGGTCCGCCGCGACCCGTGGATCAGGCTGGTCGAGAACGCCCTGGTGCTGGACCTGCTGCGCGCCCCCGGCGACGGCCCGGACTCTCCCGGCCCGGCCTGCGGGATCACCCTGCACGTGCTCGGCGAGGGCAGCGAGGACGGCGTGGGCGCCCTGCTCGCCCGCGCGGTGGTGCTGGCCACCGGCGGGATGGGGCAGGTCTTCTCGGCCACCACCAACCCGGCGGTCTCCACCGGGGACGGCGTGGCGTTGGCGCTGCGGGCCGGCGCGGCGGTCACCGACGTCGAGTTCGTGCAGTTCCACCCGACCGCGTTGATCGTGCCCGAGCAGGCCCGGGTGCCCGGGGCCGGCCTGGCCCAGCAGCCGCTGGTCTCCGAAGCCCTGCGGGGCGAGGGCGCGTACCTGGTCGACGCCGACGGCAAGCGGTTCATGCTCGGCCAGCACGAGCTGGCCGAGCTGGCCCCCCGCGACGTGGTGGCCAAGGGCATCCACCGGGTGCTGCTGGCCACCGGCGCCGACCACGTCCATCTCGACGCCCGGCACCTCGGCGGGGACTTCCTCGCCGGCCGGTTCCCGACCATCGTCGCGTCCTGCCTGGCCATCGGGGTCGACCCGGCGACGGATCTGATCCCGGTCGCCCCGGCCGCCCACTATGCGTCCGGCGGCGTCCGCACCGACCTGCGCGGCCGGACCTCCATCCCCGGCCTGTACGCCTGCGGCGAGGTCGCCTGCACGGGCGTGCACGGCGCGAACCGGCTGGCCAGCAACTCGCTGCTGGAGGGGCTCGTCTTCTCCCGCCGGATCGCCGAGGACATCGCCACCGGCCTGCCCGAGCAGGCGCAGCCGGCGTCGACCGGCGCATGGGTGGGCGGCGGGGGCGGGGTGCTGTCCGCCGAGGGCGTGCCGGCGCTGCAACGGTCGATGACCCGGGGTGCCGGGGTGCTGCGGTCGGCGGCCAGCCTCGCCGGGACCGCCGCCACCCTGACCGAGCTGGCCGGGGACGCCGGCCGGGCGGGCACCGCCGGTTGGGAGGCGACGAACCTGGTCACCGTGGCGGCGACCCTGGTGGCCGCCGCGTACGCCCGGCAGGAGACCCGGGGCTGCCACTGGCGGGAGGACTTCCCGACGGCCGACGAGCGGTGGCGCGGCCACCTGGTCGCGGCGATCGACGCCCGGGGCGGGCTGACCGAACGCTGGGAGCCGCTGCCCTGACCACGGGCGGTGAAGGAGCGGTGGCGCGGGCAGCGCCGACGAACGGAGGGGGCGTGTGAGTCCGAGGAGTGAGCCGGGTTTGCGAGCCCCGCAGTGGCGAACAGAGGAGACACAGTGCGGGAACCGACGCGGCAGGCGTTGACGAGCGGTGGGCTGGACCCGGAGCGGGTGCGGCGGGTGATCGTCGACGCGCTCACCGAGGACCTGGGGGCGGACTTCCTCGACGTCACCAGCGTCGCCACCATCGCGGCCGGGCAGACCGACACCGCCGACCTGGTGGCCCGGGAGGACGGGGTGGTGGCCGGGCTGGCGGTGGCCGCTGCGGTGTTCGAGCTGGTCGGGGAGGTGACCGCTGCGGAGCGTACCGTCGAGGTGGTCGTGGTGGCCCACGACGGCGCGCGGGTGGCCCGGGGTGACGTGCTGGCGACGGTGACCGGCCCGACCCGGCTGCTGCTCACCGCCGAGCGCACCGCGCTGAACCTGCTCTCCCGGATGTCCGGGGTGGCCACCCACACGCGGGCCTGGGCGGACGCCCTGGCCGGCACCAAGGCGACCGTGCTGGACACCCGCAAGACCACGCCCGGCCTGCGGATGCTGGAGAAGTACGCGGTCCGCGCCGGTGGCGGCACCAACAAGCGGATGGGCCTGTACGACGTCGCCATGATCAAGGACAACCACAAGCTGGCCGCCGGTGGTGTCGGGGCGGCCTACCGGCGGGTCCGGCAGGCCTTCCCCGAGGTGCCGGTGCAGGTGGAGGTGGACACCCCGGCCGAGGCGGTCGAGGCGGTCGAGGCGGGTGCCGACTTCCTGCTGCTGGACAACATGTCCCCGGCGACGCTGCGCCAGGTGGTCGCGGCCGTCGGCGACCGGGCGGAGCTGGAGGCGACCGGCGGGCTGACCCTGGAGGTGGCCGCCGAGTACGGGGCGACCGGGGTGGACTACCTCTCGGTGGGTGCGCTGACCCACTCGTCGCCGATCCTGGACATCGCCCTGGACCTGCGTGAGCGGTGAGCCGGCACGGGCGGCCGGGCCCGGCGCACTCCTCGCGCCCGACGGCCCGGCCGGCGTCTAGGCTGCGTGCGTGCTGCTCTGCATCGACATCGGAAACACCAACACCGTGCTGGCGACCTTCGACGGTGACCGCCTGGTGCACTCGTGGCGGATCAAGACCGACGCCCGTTCGACAGCGGACGAGCTGGGGCTGATGTTCCGGGGGCTGCTGGCCGGTGACGCCGTGGAGATCACCGGGGTGGCCGCCTGCTCGACGGTGCCGGCGGCGCTGCGCTCGCTGCGGACCATGCTGGCCCGCTACTACGCCGACCTGCCGAGCGTCGTCGTCGAGCCGGGGGTACGCACCGGCGTGCAGCTCGCCATCGACAACCCGAAGGAGGTCGGCGCGGACCGGGTGGTCAACACGCTGGCCGCGTACACCCTCTACGGTGGCCCGTCGATCGTGGTGGACTTCGGTACCACCACCAACTTCGACGTGATCAGCGGTCGGGGGGAGTTCCTCGGCGGGGCGTTCGCCCCCGGCATCGAGATCTCCTTCGACGCCCTCGCCGCCCGCGCCGCCCAGCTGCGCAAGGTGGAGGCGAACAAGCCCCGCTCGGTGATCGGCAAGAACACCGTCGAGTGCCTCCAGTCCGGCCTCTACTTCGGCTTCGCCGGGCAGGTCGACCGGATCGTCGAGCGGATGGCCGAGGAGTTGGGCGAGGTCCGGGCGGTGATCGCCACCGGAGGGCTGGCCTCGGTGGTGATCGGCGAGTGCCGGACCATCACCCACCACGAGCCGATGATCACCCTGATCGGCCTGCGCATGGTCTACGAGCGCAACACCTGATCACGACGGCCGGGCCGGTCGCGGCGGTTCAGCGCCGCCGGGCCCGGAAGACCAGCGTCTGGTACGGCAGCTCGACGGTCGCCCGGCCGGCCAGGTCGGGGTGGGTGGCGAACAGCTCGCGTAGTTCCCGGTCCATCCGTTGCCGCTGCTGCGGGGCGGCGACCAACCAGTGTGAGCGGGTACGCATCAGCCCGAGGACCTCGTCTGCGGTGACGGTCGTGCGGTGGGTGAACCGGCCCAGCTCGACCGGGCCGAAGGCCGCACCGAAGGTGGTCACCTTCACGGTCAGGTCGCTGATGCTCTCGCCCATCTGGGCGATCCGCCCCAGCTCGGCCACCCAGCCGACCGTTTCATCCCGGATGTTCCAGATCGGAGCGAAGATGCCGTCCGGCCGGAGCACCCGGGCGATCTCGACGTGCGCGCGTTCCCGGTCGAACCAGTGGTACGCCTGACCGACCAGCACCGCGTCGGCGCTCGCGTCGGGCAGCGGGACCGCCTCGGCGGAGCCGGCGAGGGCGGTGGTCCCGGGGACGGCCGTGTCGAGCCGGGCCCGCATCGCCGGGTCGGGTTCCACCGGGGTCACCTGGTGGCCGAGGGCCCGCAGGCCACGGGTGAGCAGGCCGGTGCCGGCGGCCAGGTCGACCACGCCGGCGACCGCACCCGCGCCGGCCAGCGCCCAGCGCAGCGCCTCGGCCGGATAGCCGGGTCGGAACCGGTCGTAGTCGACGGCGACCGTACCGAAGGACCGTGCCCGGGTGTCCTCGACCATGACGGGCAGGTTATCCCGTAACGGCCGCCCGGGGGCATGAGTACGCTCATGGGCTGACCCAGTCGAAACTCCCTTAGCCGAGGAAGCGTGCCGTGACCGAGCAGAACGCCGTGCCAGTGGACCCCGCCGACGACCTTCCCGAGCAGATGAAGGTCCGCCGGGAGAAGCGGGACCGGATGCTCGCCGAGGGCGTCGAGCCGTACCCCGTCGGTTTCCCCCGGACCAGCACCCTGGCCGAGGTGCGTGAGCGGTACGCCGAGCTGCCCACCGACACCGCGACCGGGGACCGGGTCGCGGTCACCGGCCGGGTGATCTTCGTACGGAACACCGGCAAGCTCTGTTTCGCGACCCTGCGCGACGGCGACGGCACCGAGTTGCAGGCGATGCTCTCCCTGGACCGGGTCGGCGCGGAGCGGCTGGAGGACTGGAAGCGCCTGGTCGACCTGGGTGACCACGTCGGTGTCACCGGCGAGGTGATCACCAGCCGGCGTGGTGAGCTGTCGGTGCTCGCCGACGAGTGGGCGGTGACCGCCAAGGCGTTGCGTCCGCTGCCGGTGGCCCACAAGCCGCTGAGCGAGGAGGCCCGGGTCCGCCAGCGTTACGTGGACCTGATCGTCCGCCCGCAGGCGCGCCAGATGGTCCGGACCCGGGCCGCGGCGGTGCGCAGCCTGCGCGACTCGTTGCACGGCCAGGGATTCATCGAGGTCGAGACGCCGATGCTCCAGTTGCTGCACGGGGGCGCGGCGGCCCGCCCATTCGTGACCCACAGCAATGCGCTCGGTACGGATCTGTATCTGCGAATCGCGCCGGAACTGTTTCTCAAGCGCGCCGTGGTCGGCGGGGTCGACCGGGTGTTCGAGATCAACCGCAACTTCCGCAATGAGGGAGTCGACTCGTCGCACTCGCCGGAGTTCGCGATGCTGGAGACCTACCAGGCGTACGGCGACTACGACACGATGGCCGAGTTGACCCGTAATCTCGTGCAGCAGGCGGCGGTGGCGGTCAGCGGCTCGACGACGGTGACCCACGCCGACGGGCGCGAGTTCGACCTGGGCGGGCAGTGGCGCTCGGTGACCCTCTTCGGGGTGCTTTCCGAGGCCCTCGGCGAGGAGGTCACGGTCCGCACCGACCGGGCCCGCCTGGTGGAGTACGCCGACAAGGTGGGGCTGGCGGTCGACCCGAAGTGGGGTCCGGGCAAGCTGGCCGAGGAGCTGTTCGAGGAACTGGTGGTGCCGAGCCTCCAGGCGCCGACCTTCGTGCGGGACTACCCGGAGGAGACCAGCCCGCTCACCCGGGCGCACCGCAGCGAGCCGGGCCTGGCCGAGAAGTGGGACCTCTACGTGCTCGGCTTCGAGCTGGGCACCGCCTACTCGGAGCTGGTCGACCCGGTGGTACAGCGGGAACGCCTGGTCGCGCAGGCGCAGCTGGCCGCCCGGGGCGACGACGAGGCCATGCGGCTGGACGAGGACTTTCTCCGGGCCATGGAGTACGGAATGCCGCCGGCCGGGGGTATGGGAATGGGAATCGACCGGCTCTTGATGGCGCTGACCGGCCTGGGAATTCGGGAAACCATCCTCTTCCCGTTGGTCCGTGCCGAGTAGCCCCGCAGGGGGACCTTTGCCGGGTCGTTACAGCGACCTATTGACGTGGCAAGCATCGGGCGGGTTATCGTGCTCCTATTGCAGGAGCACCCTGCTCGAAAGGAATGTGGGACGTGGCCAAGCAGATCATTCACAAGCTGGTCGATGACCTGGACGGCGGGGACGCGGACGAGACCGTCAAGTTCGCCCTCGACGGCGTTCAGTACGAGATCGACCTGTCGAGCTCCAACGCCGACAAATTGCGGGATGTTTTCGCGCCGTACGTGGCCGCCGGTACCCGGGTCGGTCGGGGCGGCGTGGTCGTGGGTGGCCGGGCCGCCCGGGGCCGGGGCGGGGCGACCGCCGACCGCGAGCAGAACAAGGCGATCCGGTCCTGGGCCAAGAAGAACGGCAAGGACATCTCCGACCGGGGGCGCATCCCGCAGTAGATCGTCGACGAGAACCACGCCCCCCGCTGAGGGTCTGGGGCGAACCGACGCGGGGCCGGCGCACGCCGCCGGGCCGGCGTCGCCGTCTGGGGCCGGCCCGGAGGCGTGCTCCGGGCGGTCCGCGGTGCCCCTCCGGGCGGTGCGGGTGCCCCTCCGGGCGGTCGGCGGCACCCTGCCCGGGAGGGAAGTTCTCCGGCTCCGGCGGCGTTGTCCACAGCCGGTGGAGACTTCGTCCACAGCCTGTGGATGACCCACGGGGCCCCGGGAGGGCGTCGTGCACCCCGGGTGAATTTCGCTCTGCGCGTACAGGCTGGGGTGCCGGAACACCTCCTGAGCGCGGATGGTTGGTCAAAACGACGTCGGAACGGCTCGGTACGAGGAGACACGACCTCAGCGGAGTCGGTCAGCGGCGATAGAGTAAGGAGGCACGGACGCCCGTCCCGGACGTCCGAGCACCGGCCCCGCCAAGATCTCGCAGTCGAGGCGCACGGCACGTGAGGAGCACGAGGGCATGTTCGAGCGGTTCACCGACCGAGCGCGACGGGTTGTCGTCCTGGCCCAAGAAGAGGCCCGGATGCTCAACCACAACTACATCGGTACGGAGCACATCCTGCTGGGCCTGATCCACGAGGGTGAGGGTGTGGCGGCCAAGGCCCTGGAGAGCCTCGGCATCTCCCTGGAGGGCGTCCGTCAGCAGGTCGAGGAGATCATCGGCCAGGGCCAGCAGGCGCCGAGCGGGCACATCCCGTTCACGCCCCGGGCCAAGAAGGTGCTGGAGCTGTCCCTGCGCGAGGCGCTACAGCTCGGCCACAACTACATCGGCACCGAGCACATCCTGCTCGGGCTGATCCGCGAGGGCGAGGGCGTCGCCGCCCAGGTGCTGGTGAAGCTGGGCGCCGACCTCAACCGGGTCCGCCAGCAGGTGATCCAGCTCCTCTCCGGCTACCAGGGCAAGGAGCCGGCCGCCGCCGGCACCGCGCCGGGTGAGGCCGCACCGTCGACCAGCCTCGTGCTGGACCAGTTCGGTCGCAACCTGACTCAGGCTGCCCGCGAGGGCAAGCTCGACCCGGTGATCGGGCGCGAGAAGGAGATCGAGCGGGTCATGCAGGTGCTGTCCCGCCGCACCAAGAACAACCCGGTCCTGATCGGTGAGCCCGGCGTCGGCAAGACCGCCGTGGTTGAGGGCCTGTCCCAGAAGATCATCAAGGGCGAGGTGCCCGAGACGCTGAAGGACAAGCAGCTCTACACCCTCGACCTCGGTGCCCTGGTCGCCGGCTCCCGCTACCGGGGTGACTTCGAGGAGCGCCTCAAGAAGGTGCTCAAGGAGATCCGCACC